>CAZFKK010000363.1:0-3285 GCA_964519735.1 uncultured Taibaiella sp. | reverse complement strand
GCCTACCAGTCTTATCCCTTTTGCAGAGGTAATGAATGACCACAGGACCTTCTTCCCATATATTGGTTTGTTCATTGCCTCGTCGGTTATCATAGCCTTAGTGCTGGAGCGTTTCCCGCAATGGTTGAACCAACCTGTCCGTAAATATAGCCTGGCCCTCGTGGCTATGCTGTTTCTGGGTTTTCATGCTATGGGTACTTATGAGCGGAACAGGGTCTGGGATAATGATGCGGATCTATGGAAAGAGGCTACCGAAAAAGCGCCGGGTAATGGCCGTGCCTGGATGAATTACGGGTTATCGCAAATGGCTGTGGGCGCTTATCCTGACGCCCAGCGCTGTTTTGAGAAAGCCATTTCATTATGGCCCAATTATGCATATGCCTATATCAATATGGGGATATTAAAATCGGCCCAGGGCGATAAGGCAGCAGCGGAACCTTATTTTAAGACTGCTTTACAAAAAAATCCTGGCAGCCCGGAACCCTATGCTTATTATGCCGGTTTTTTGGTTGAAGCACAACGGTGGAGCGAAGCTCAACCTGTTATCCGGGAAGGTCTGGCCCTGAGTCCTAATCATATGAAGTTACGTGCATTAACGGCAGAAGTGGATGCAGGATTAGTGAATGCTCCAAAGGGCGCCAAAAGTGCAGAAGATTATCTTCAACTCAGCCTTGAACATTATAATGCAGGTCGATTTGAGGACTGTATCCAGGCGGCAACACAATCATTGACCCTGAAGCCGGATTATGATCTGGCTTATAACAATATTTGCGCGGCCAGCAATCAATTGAAATTGTGGGACAAGGCTATTGAAGCCGGGGAGAAGGGACTGCGGATCAACCCGGATAATGCCCTGCTGCGTGGAAATCTTGCGGTAGCCTATAAAGGGAAATCTTCAGGGAAATAGCTTGTGTTCTTTATGTTGTAGCAGGTAAAGCCTGTTGCCTGTTTACTTGTTTTCAGTAGATAACTCCTGGGTAAGTGCGGCCTGGGGTTCTTGTGGTGGGGCCATCTGTTCTATTTTTTCTTTCAGTAAGGCTAATTCCTGGGCCAGTTTTTTGTTATTGTATTGTAACCTGGAATTGACCACAGATAAATGAAGCAGGTAAATCATGATGGCAAAAATGGCGCCGGTAAAAACCAGGTTAGGGGCTTCAAATACACCAAACAGCCGGGACAATATTTCAAGGCCGTTACGCCAGAAGGAAAAGAGCAGCAGACCTGCCGTGCAGACCAGCCACACGATGGCATACTCTTCGCGGAGCTTTCCCTTAACCATCAACCAGGAAATGTAAAGGAGAAAGAGCAGGCTTATGATGATGGCTATGATCTGAATGCGTTCCATTAATGTTTGTTTGAATAGCGGATATAAGAGAATAACATGGCCAGGGTAACTTTAATCATATAATAGATGCCGGAAAAGGAGCCTATGGAGGATTGCCCTCCTTGCCTTGCCTGCATCAGAACGGGTATTTCTGCAATTGTTAACCCCTGTTTTGAAAACAGGATTAAGGAATCGGGTTCGGGATATTCGTCGGGGTAGGTGCTGGCGGCAAGCTTCAATGCGCTTCTGTCGAATAAACGAAAGCCGGAGGTACAGTCATGAACAGCCTGGCCCAACAATACTTTGCTGAGCACCTGGAAATAGAAAATGCCGGACCTCCTGCTTATAGAAGACTTGTAGGCCGTCTTTTTCTTGAACCTTGAACCGATCACTACATTGGCACCGGTTTGCTGATGGTGGCTGATGAGGGCAGGTAGTTCCGAAGGGAGGTGCTGGCCATCCCCATCTACCTGAATGGCTATATCGTAATTCTGCAGCTCTGCATACCTGTATCCTGTTTGCATGGCGCCGCCGATGCCCAGGTTGATGGGCAGATCCAATACCCTCACGCCGAGCCCCTTTGCTACCTCTGCGGTATTGTCTTTGGAGCAATCATTGACCACGACGATATCCCAATTGTCCTTTTTAATCGCATTAAGATCAGCGATAAGGCGGGGAAGGGAGGCTTCCTCATTATAACAGGGAATGATGATCAGGATTTTGGGTTTCATAAGCTTCCGTTAGACAAAAATAATTTATTTGTACTCAAGGGAGCGCTGTTTTTCAAAAACAGGAAAGAAGGATTGCCTCCACCGGGAAGGGAATACAGCGATGCCCTGGTATTTGCCCGGGCAAGGGCAGCAGGAGCCTGTTGCCGCATTATTTTTTCTTTATGCCTGAAGAGAAATCCCGAAATCAGTGCAGCGGCGAGGCCCGCCATAATGCCCGTGGCCAGCTTCGCAGCTATTGTCCGGCTATAGCTTTTGCCGGTGTATCCTGCCTGGACGAAAGCAGTAATGCCTAAGGCAAGGAGGAAAACCAGGACGGGTAAAAGCAGGGATATCCTTTGGGTATTGACCACGTAAAAGGGCAGGGCAGTCAGGATGCCGCCGGCCATAAAACCCAGGCCCAACTGCCATCCTCCCCTGGCCGCACGCTTTTTGTCCGGGTATTCCCAGTCCATATTGTTGCCTCGGATCTCCTGCAACCATTGTTGTTTTTCCTTTTCGGTGGCTATGGCTATACTTTCTCTGACCTTGGCCTCAATACCGATATGCTGCAGCAGCGCCTGGTCTTTTGTTTTTTCCTTTCCGGATAACCCGGGGTGATTATGGTTTATTTCTGCTAATTCCGCGGCATACCGGGCCCATCCGAATGCAAGGGCCCCGATCATGGTGACCGTAAGCCCGGTAGCTATAATATATCCGGAAGTATTGATAAACAATGCACAGGCGATAACTGAAGCGGCAAAGGACAGGGATAGCCCATCAGAAATTCCGGTTAAGAAATTGACGGTAGTCAGCGAAGTATCTGTTTTGGACATAAGGCAAATATAACGACAACTCCTGGTATAAGGAACAATGGTTGTTGTTTATAGGTTCATAGATCCAGCTTACGACCTTCTGTTGTCCCCGGGTTTAGATCATTTTCAGGCTTTGTTCAATAATGTTCAGGCTGGTATCCATTTGCTCCCGGGTAATGGTCAGGGGCGGGGCAAAGCGGATTTTGTCCCCATGAGTGGGCTTGGCCAGCAAGCCATTGTCTTTAAGATGCAGGCAAAGGTCCCATGCTGCTTCGGGATTAGGATGCCGGATGACAATGGCATTGAGCAATCCTTTGCCCCGGACCACATCCAGGTAAGGATTGGTCATCGACAGGAGGCCTGCCCTGAAGTAATCGCCCTGGATAGCGGCATTTTCAGCCATGTTTCCTTCCTTCAGTACCTCGAGTGCAGTGATGGC
>CAZFKK010000362.1:0-3300 GCA_964519735.1 uncultured Taibaiella sp. | reverse complement strand
CCCTACGATATCAAAGAAGTGATCGGTGAGATTGCGGATGAAGAAAGTTTCCTGGAAGTGCATAAAGATTATGCTGAGAACATTGTTGTGGGCTTCGCACGCCTTGCCGGTCGGAGTATTGGTATCGTAGCGAATCAGCCGGCAAGTATGGCCGGTGTATTGGATATTAATTCCTCCAAAAAGGCAGCCCGTTTTGTTCGTTTCTGTGATGCTTTTAATATCCCTTTATTGGTATTGGTAGATGTGCCGGGATTCCTTCCTGGTACCGATCAGGAATGGAACGGGATCATTACCAACGGGGCGAAACTGTTATTTGCTTTAAGTGAAGCCACTGTTCCTAAAATTACGGTAATTACCCGGAAAGCTTATGGCGGCGCTTATGATGTGATGAACTCCAAACATATCGGGGCCGATCTTAATTATGCATGGCCTACTGCAGAAATAGCCGTTATGGGGGCTAAAGGCGCTGCGGAAATTATCTTTAAGAAAGAGATAGCGGAGGCCGGTGACAAAGAAGCTAAGTGGAAAGAGAAAGAGCTGGAATACACGGAAAAATTTGCTAATCCTTACGGAGCCGCCGCCAGGGGATTTATAGATGAAGTCATCCTGCCGGAGGCCAGCCGGGAAAAGCTGATCCGCGGTTTCAAAATGCTGGAAAATAAAGTAATCTTGTTACCCAGGAAAAAACATGATAATATCCCTTTATAAAAGAGATCGGCCTTCCTGCCGGCTACGTCCTTAGCTGGTATGAAGGCCGTGTTCCAGCGCTTTACGGATAAGATCCGCCAGGTTCCTGGCATCCAGTTTGAGCAGGAGGTTAGACCGGTAATACTCTACAGTACGTTGACCGAGAAAAATTTTCTCCGCTATTTCCTGGATACTATACCCTTCAATGGTCAAAAGAAGTACTTCTTTCTCTTTTGCGGTAAGGGAAGGTTTAAGGCCTTCTTTGTTTTTCATCTTAATAGCAAAGCGATCCAGTTTTTCCCGGAGGGCGGGTTCTAAATATTGCTCCCCTTTATAAACCGCTTCAATGGCTTTTATAATATGTGCTGATGCCGAATTTTTAAGAATATATCCTTTTACACCGGCCTTGAGCATATTATAGATGTACAAGGCGCTGTCATTACTGGTTAATGTCAGTATTTTTATATCCGGGAATTTACGTGTTATGATAGGGACTAATTGGTCCCCGGTTATGCCCGGTAGTTGAATGTCCAGTAACAACAATTCAGGTTGCTGGCGCCCGAGTCCCTCCAATAAGGCTTCTCCTGTGTTATAGATTGCCTCCAGCGAAATGTGAGGCTGGGCAGCCAGCATATGCTTTAGTCCATCTATGATCATGGGATGGTCGTCTGCTATAGCTATTCGTATTTTCATAGGTATGCTTGTTCTTATTTAGGGTAAATAAATAAAATATTGTTTGTTGATATGCCTATTGGCTTCTGTCTATTTCTATATAAACCGATGTGCCTTTACCCGGAGCAGAGGCTATAGCGCAATAGCCATTCAGTGCGGCGATGCGTGTCTGTATATGTTGCAGCCCAAGGCCGTTCTTTTTAAGTTGCGTATCAAACCCGATACCATCGTCTTCAACGGAAAGGTACAATTTGTTTTCTTCGGAACGGAGTTGTACGGCTACATGCCTGGCCCGGGCATGCCGCGCAATATTCTGAATTAATTCCTGGATGATCCGGTATAAAGTAAGCTCCAATGGTTTTTCCAAGGTTTCCAGGTCACCCATAAACTGTAGCTCTATTTGTAAACCTCCGTTGGCCTCAAACTGCTCACAATAGTGATTGAGTGCCTGCCAGAGACTATGTTGCTGCAGGATGCCGGGCGTTAAGTTATGCGCGGTTTTATGTACCTCCTCTCCTACCGATTTAATGCGGTTTGCAAGTTGTTCCAGGTCGCGTAGCGAGGGTTCTTTTTTTTCTATTAATGCGGTAAGATTGAGTTGTATGCCGGTCAGCATGCCACCTATCCCATCATGTAGCTCCCGTGCAATGCGGTCCCGCTCCTGTTCTTCTCCATTCATGATGGCTTTTAACTGATCGACCTCTTTCTTACGTTTGGCTGTTTTCCGCCGATAGCGATTGCCTGCCCACAATAAGCAGGAAGAAAGCAGCACGAAGCCAATGATGATCAGGGTGATCATTCTATTCCTGTCCAGGCTTCTTTGCTGCTCGCTGATCTGTAGTTGGTGCTCCGCAATAAGTTTGTCTTTCTGCCCCGTATTGTATTTTGCCTCAATTTCACTGATGGCCTTCGTTTTATCCAGGCCGGTGATACTATCTTTAAGATGCTGGTAGATCCGGTATTGCTGTAGCGCCTTCTGGTGTCGCCCGGTCGCTTCATATACTTCAGCGAGGGTATAATGAGCGATTTGTTTATTCTCCATTAGCCCCGTTTGTTCCGCCATGTCTATGGAGGAGAGCAGTATTTCTTCTGCATCTTTATAAGCCTTAAGTTGAAAAAAAGCGGTACCCAGTGAATAGCCAGGCATGAGGCTGCTATATAAAGGATTGGTTTTGGTACTTAATTGAAGTGCCTGCTTAAAATAGGGTATGGCGCTTTGAGGATTGCCTTGCCTGAGGTAGAGATCCCCGATTCCGGTGAGCAGCACTTGCTGCATGTCGGTATACTCTTTGCCTTTAGCCAGATCAAGGCCTTTATTAAAGCAGAAGAAAGCGCTGTCCTCTTTTTCCAGTGCCGTATATATCGACCCCATATTGATCAGGGAAGAGACCTGGTAGGCCGGAATTTTTTTCTGTGCAGCCAGGCTTTCCGCCTTTTGCGCATAGATTAAGGCTTCGGAGTAATTATCCTGACGAATCTGTAATGCAGAAAGATTGTTGTAGGCCACAATGACAAATTTATCTTCCGGAAGGTATAGAAGTAGGTGCTGCAGAGCCTTGTGGTAATAACTATTGGCCTGTTCATAATTGCCCCTGTTCTTATGGCTGACGCCGATATTGATATAGAGGGCGGGTAGCGCAGCCGGGATATACCTGGCCCGGAGGCAATAGGGTAGCGCCTCCCGATAACGCGCAAATGCTTCTTCGTATTTGCCTTTGTAGGCCATGGCCTGCCCTATAAATACCAGGCTATAGCCAATTCCATCTGCAAAGCCAGTCCTGCGACTTTGTTGTTCTGCCTTTTTCAATAAGACGATAGCGCTGTCGGGATCGCTGTATAATAAGGGGATTCCCTGGTTGATATAGTTCAGAATGAGGGATGTATCCTCCCGGTTCCATCCTGGAGAGCGCAGGTAGGGCAGTTCCTGAGCGGAGCACCACA
>CAZFKK010000361.1:0-3312 GCA_964519735.1 uncultured Taibaiella sp. | reverse complement strand
ATTAGGCATTACCTGGTGTTCCCGGTCCCAGACAGTAGTACCGTTGGTATAAAAAAGCAACTGCCCCCGCTCGTCGCAGATAGAAGCACATCCCTCGCCGGCCTGAATAGCGGTACGGAAGGAACGGGGGGGACTGTAATTAAAATCTACGCCGGCATTTCTGCCAAAAGCCCACACGTTGTCGTATTGCGCCTGTGCTGCTAAGGCAACAAACAAGCACATAGCAATAATAAAAAGATTGATTCTGGCAAACATAAAAATCGTCTATAATCTGAAAGTTGAAGTACCTGTGGTCAAAAAGTAATTGCTAATCCCCTTAATTCCCTGTTAGTGAATGCCGGTCTCCATAAAACTTACCGCTCTACTCTCTAAAGGTAGCAAACATTGCGCCAATAATGACATACCGGTTTCAAGGTCCAAATTCCATAGTAAATACATCGGTTTGCGGGAGTTGACTCCTACGTAAATAGTAGGATCTCTTCCTGCAAAGCCACTGACCAACCTCATAGACCTGTACTTCCTGGCCTGTACTTCCGCCTTTGCAAATAGAACGGTTTACCCCCAAAAAAACACCCCACTTAAGAAGGATAAAATATTACATAATATATAAATTATATAATCTATCAAAAGATTTTTGTGATTTTTCTATAAAACGCCTACTACTACCATTGTTTATAGTAACTTTCCGTATAAAACGAAAGAGGCACTTGCATCACCCTATTATATATGAAAATACTGCGTCAATGATGAGTCTTTACAAACCGCTCTTCTACCCTGTCCTCATTTTGTTTTTTGCTTGCACCCCGCTTCTGGCGCAAGAGCTTGATAATCCACAGGATCAGTTACTGAATCTGAACATTCAATCCCTTAAAAAACGCACGGATCATTGGTATGATCCATTCGGTTACGGGGTCTTCCAGCCACCCGGAGCCTATTTACCCGCATTTGAAAGAATGGTAGTAACAGGGGACACCTTACTACAAAGGAAACAATATGACGAAGCAAAATCGTGGTATTTAAACACCATTCCTTATTACCAACTATTTGATAAAAATACCGTGGCCTCACTCTATTTCCAACTAGGGAAAGCTTCTACCCGGAATGATGAAAGCGTTGCTTTCTATGTTAAAGGGCTCAATCACCTGTTACCTCGCAAAGAAAACGAGGTATTAAAGGCGAAATTCCAAACAAACATGGCTATAATATTTACGAAGATCAACAATTTCAATAAAGCCATCGTGTACTATGATCAAGCCATTGTCTTGTTTCGGCAAAATAATGACGCTTTAAACCTGGCTAAAGCGTTGTGCAATAAGGCGTATGCCTACAACTTATTAGGCGATGAGGGGAAGTCCCTATCTTGTTTCAAAACTGCCCTGGAAGCTGTAGCACAAAGCACTATTCCCAGCCACCGGGAACTCAAAGGAATTATTATCCAAAATATGATTGGTGTTTATCTCCAACAGAACAATGCGGACTCAGCGATTAGTTACTTAAACCTGTTGCGCTTCAACCTTGAAGAGGGTTCCGTTCAGGAAAAAATAGGGTACCAGTTTTTATCGGGCTATGTATTTGGTGTGCTTAATGATCATAAAAATGCGAAAATTCACCTGCTCCATAGCCTCGCTATAGCAGAAAAAGAAAAAATAGAGGAGATCATCCCCTACATCTACAGGGCGCTGGCCATCTCCTCATCGGAACTGCAAGAGTATCGGCAAGCATGGTATTTCGGGCAGAAGTACATTAATGAGCGTTATCATTACTTCGAGCAAACGAAGAAAGAACTCAACAACGTTAACAACATAGAAACTCAATATCACCTGGCACGCAAAGACAATGAGTTAGCTCAGAAACAACTCATCATCGCCCGCCAGGAGAAAAACCTTGTCCAAAAAAACCTCATTATGGTCATCATCGGCCTGGGAGCTACAGCATTACTCATTATCGGTTGGATCTTTTACCGAAGCTACCACCGCAAACAACGCCTGATGATTAAAGACAAGGAGATCGAACAGCTCAAAGCCATGATGAAAGGTGAGGAAAAGGAACGCAGCCGCCTGGCCCGCGAACTGCATGATGGCATAGGGGGTATGCTGGCGGCCATCAAGATGAATGTGGGTGCGATCAAAATTGAAAACCCGGAAACCGCCCATATCAACCGGCTGGATAAAGTGGCGCTCATGCTGCAGGACACCAGTATAGAAGTACGTAAAACGGCACATAACCTGATGCCCGACATACTGGACCGGCACAGCCTGGAAGAGGCTTTAACCGCTTTTTGCAAACAGGTAAATACCGGAAATGGTTTACTGATCGAACTGCACATGCCAGGCGACCTCCCGGCACTGGATAAATCGATAGAACTGATGCTTTACCGGATGGTACAGGAACTGGTGCAAAATGTAATCAAACATGCCCGCGCCAATCACCTGGAGTTACAGATCATGCATTACGATCAACTGCTCAGCATAACCGCCGAAGATAACGGCCAGGGATTTGATACCGAAACTACCCCGGAAGGCGTGGGGCTGGCCAACCTTCGCCACCGGGTAGCGGTGCTGCAAGGCAGCTTATCTGTAACCACCGTGCCGGGCAGCAGTACGACGGTACATATTGAATTTGACCTGGAGCAGTTGTTGCGGGGGTAGTGATTATAAAAAATCATCGAAAAAAAACTTTACCCTCTATTCCTAAAAATCCCTACCAATAATAGCCTGAATAATTCCAACCACAATAACCAGTGGCAGGGAAGGCTATTGCAGGAAATCAACGGTACATCATAACTCAAAAATATACTGTTTTTTCACAAGGCCTTCCGATAGCGGGAGGCCTTTTTTTTATGCCTTTAGCCTATGCCTGCAGCTACTCACACACACGTCCATACACTCTTTAATCCCCGCAAGGGGAAAAGCTAATATTCAATCCATGTGCAGCTTACTGCATACCAGCCCCGGGAAACATCCCGGAAGCTGAGTAACCTTACATGCCCATCCATGATCATCAATGGAACGAAGGCGAATATATTCACCAACAATTAAAAAAATAAACATGACGACAAAAATAGCTACGGTTCCCGACCTGCTGACAGAACAGCAGATCCGGTTCCTTAAAGAACATTTTAGTAAGGGCTTAGAAAAAGCCTTACACCTGCACCTGGTGTTTGCCCCATTATTTGTAAGGCAAGACACCGGCATCAACGACGACCTGAATGGCACAGAAACCCCGGTAACCTTCACCCTCAAAGAAAGTGGGGAGACGTACACAATCGTCCACTCCCTGGCAAAATGGAAACGGCTGAGGCTGGCGGAACTG
>CAZFKK010000360.1:0-3324 GCA_964519735.1 uncultured Taibaiella sp. | reverse complement strand
CCCTAAAGGGTTTACCAGAACACTTACTCCCGATGCCATGAGTCTTGCTGATATACAACAAACGGTAGCGGATTTTAAAAATGCTGCAGAAAATGCAATAGCAGCAGGTTTTGATGGTGTGGAATTGCATGCGGCCAACGGTTACCTTTTCCACCAGTTCTTTGCAAAATGTGCTAATGAACGGACAGATGAATATGGCGGTACTATTGAAAACAGATGCCGCTTCCTGTTTGACGTATTGCAGGCCATCGGCGCACAGGTGTCCTTGTCTAAAGTGGCCGTGCGCATTGCCCCGTCTCTTAATCATACTTTTGGCATCGTAACGGATGAGGAAACCCGGGCCTTGTTTGAATATCTGGTAACACGGTTGAATGACTATAACCTGGCCTATCTCCATATTTCCGGCTTTACGCTGGATAAAAGTGATGATCCTCTGGCCCTGGTGTTAGCTACAGCCCGGCACTACCGTAAGTTTTATAAAGGGACTTATATGATCAATAAAGGCTTTACCCGGGATACAGCCAATACGGCTATAGAAGAAGGCATTGCCGATCTGGTTTCCTTTGGGGAACTGTTCATTAGCAATCCTGACCTGGTGGAACGATTTTCTGATAATTCCCCCCTTCTTATGCCAGACCGCAGTACTTACTATGTGGCAGGTCCTAAAGGATATACGGATTACCCATTCAGGGCATCAGAAAGCGGATAGTGTACTCATTGTAACGAGTGCTGATTAAGGTATTAACGTCCGGTTATGCTGTGCGGGCCAGTAAGGTTATAAGGGCATTTTAGTTCAAATTGAATCCCCGATAGATATTATTTTTTGTTTGGTGCAAAAATATTCTATTACTTTGCATCATTAATTAAAAGGACCTCCTCATGTAAACAATAATTTCTTTCAGGAAAAATAAACGGCCCCGTACATGGGCTCCCGTAATTATTCACTCTTAAAGAAATTATTGATGGTTATTCTTCAAGGTGTTGCCTATACACATCCCAACAGAGATTTATTGTTTACCGATATAAATCTCGTGATCAACAAACATGATAAAATTGCCTTAATAGGCAATAACGGCGTAGGAAAATCTACCCTGCTCCAAATTCTGGCCGGAACCCTGTCTCCTTCAAAAGGATTAGTAAAGACGGAGGTAAAGCCTTATTACGTGCCCCAGGTTTTCGGCCAGTTCAACGATTACCCTATTGCCCGGGCGCTTCAGGTTGAGGACAAGCTGCTGGCATTAAAAGAAATACTCGGCGGGAATGTAACGGATTATTACCTGGCCTTGCTTGACGATGATTGGGGCATTGAGGAACGATGCAGGGCAGCCCTCGGTTACTGGAAACTGGATGAATTGGACATAACCCGTGAAATGGGCACGCTCAGTGGCGGGGAAAAAACAAAAGTTTTTCTTGCAGGAATCATGATCCACCTTCCCGAGCTTGTTTTATTGGATGAACCCAGTAATCATTTAGATGCTCAAAGCAGAAGCCTGCTGTATGAGTACATCAGGACTACAACGCATACTTTGGTAGTCGTAAGTCATGACAGGACCTTATTAAATCTCCTTGATACGGTTGATGAACTCAGCAAGCAGGGCATAACCGTATATGGGGGTAATTATGATTTCTATGCAGCGCAGAAAATGATGGAAGGTGATGCCTTGAACCAGGATGTAAAACATAAGGAAAAGGCGCTCCGTAAAGCCAGGGAAACAGAAAGAGAAGCTTTGGAACGGCAGCAAAAGCTGGATGCCCGCGGAAAGAAAAAGCAGGAAAAGGCCGGGCTCCCCACCATTTCTATGAATACACTTAGAAATAACGCGGAGAAGAGTACTTCCCGTATAAAGGGTGTTCATGCGGAAAAGGTGGATGCTATTGCACAAGAATTAAACCAGCTACGGGCAACATTGCCCGATGCAGATAAAATGAAGATGGACTTTGCTGATGCTGCACTTCATAAGGGGAAGATATTGATTACAGCAAAGGCTGTTAATTTTGAATATGACCATCAGCTACTCTGGAAACAACCTTTAAATTTTCAAATCACCAGTGGCGAACGAATTGCCATCCAGGGAGCTAATGGGTCCGGCAAGACCACTTTGCTCAGGATGATTTTAGGGGAGCTTTCCCCTCAATGGGGAACTATGGACCGTGCGGACATCAAGTCTATTTATATAGACCAGGATTATTCATTAATTGATAACAGTCTCAGCGTTTATGAGCAGGCGCAACAGTATAATTCCAGGGCATTGCAGGAACATGAGGTGAAGATTCGTCTAAACAGGTTTTTGTTTACCAAAGAATATTGGGATAAACCTTGCAGCGCACTTAGCGGAGGCGAGCGGATGCGGCTGATGCTTTGTTCCTTAACGATAAGCAATCAGGCGCCGGACATGATTATACTTGATGAACCTACCAATAACCTGGATATGCAGAATATAGAGATTTTAACGGCAGCGATAAATGAATACCGGGGTACGCTGCTGGTGGTGTCCCATGATGCCTTTTTTTTACAACAGATACATGTGGACCATTCGCTGACTATGGAATAAAACACAGGAAAGCGTCATCTTAAAGAGGCTGTTGGGTCATCCGGCAACAGCCTCTTTAATTCAGTAGGTTACGCTACTCCAAGTTTTAGTGCCGGGTGGATTCAAAGTTTAATTTTACTTTTTTGCCCACTGCTTCTTAAGCCGGCGTAGCTGCATGGATCAGGGTGTCGATATCCAGTTTCTTCATCTTCATGATTTCGGCCATGACATTTTGTGCCTGTGCCGGATTACTCATCAATTCACCCAGTACTTCAGGGATGATCTGCCAGGAGACGCCAAAAGGGTCCTTACACCAGCCACACCTACTTTCTTCACCCTCTTTGGTAAATGCATCCCAATAATGATCAATTTCCTCTTGTGTGGCGCAAGGCACTACCAGTGAAATGCCTTCCGTAAAACTAAAGGATTGAGGCACACCGCTGTCCATTGCCATTAATACCGTGTCATCCAGGGTGAATTGCGCATGTTGTACCTGTCCTTCGGCGGGGCCTGCCGGGTATTTGAGGATGCCGGTAACAGAGGCTCGCTTAAATACGGAAGCATAAAACCGGACCGCCTGTTCTGCTTTTCCTTGTGCCGCTTCCCCAAACATAAGCGTAGGTACAATTTTTTGACCTACATCTTTTATATCGCCCAGGTAAAGCTGCCAGTTGATACCAAATTTGTCTTGTACCCAACCGTAATTTTCACTCCATTCATATTTCCCCAGGGGCATCAATGTTGTCCCATCCTTCGACAATATTTCCCAATACTTTTTCACTTCGGCATCAGT
>CAZFKK010000359.1:0-3344 GCA_964519735.1 uncultured Taibaiella sp. | reverse complement strand
CGGGTATGCCCACAGCAATCGCACAGGAAGTAAGTATGCTTAAAAGTATATCGACCTATAATGCCAGGGATACAGCAGAAATCATGAAGATCTTTCGCGCAGGTTGGGCATTGAAAGATCAGCATCAGGACAGCGCTATCTGGTACTATAATCAGTCGCTACTCAAAAGCAGGAATACCGGATTTATAGACGGTATAGCACTCAACCTGTTTAATATCGGGCTGATAGAACTGGATAGGGACAATTATGAAGAGGCCCTGGAGCAATTCCATAAAAGCCTATCTTATGCCAAGAGGAACAAACATTTTCAAAATATGCCCGCGGGTCTTTATATCAATATCGGCCAGGTACACTTCAGGCGAAGTGATTATAAACTTGCGGCCAAATATTACGACACGGCCTTACAGGAAAACTTAATTACCAAAAGCCAAAGTAAAAATTACTCGCTAACCTACAACTACAATGTACTGAGCCTTATCTACCTGAAGCTGGGACAATATGAGAAGGCGTTGTACTACCTTGGACGGGGAGAAGAAATTTGCAGAAGAGAAGGTATGCTGCCTTCTCTTACCATGATTATCAGCACAAAAATGGACGTCTACATCAGGCAGAAAGACCTTGACAAAGCCATGCAATGTTTTGAGGAGGGAATGGCCAATACTTTGATATACGACGTGCAAAAAGACGAAATGCCTGTGGCGCTGCACTGCTCGGCAAGTGAGGTCATGCTGCTGCAAGGCAAGCCGGAAGCAGCACTGAAATACCTCCTGAGCATTAAAACGGTACCCATCGTCAACGACAACTACAACGCGGTGAAGAAGAACTATCTATTCGGGAAAACTTACCTGCAACTGGGCGACTATGCTATGGCGGAACGCCATTTATTGGATGCTCTGGGAATGGCCAGGCAAAAGAACATCAAGGATAATCTTATTGATGCCTACAAAACCCTCGCTGAACTTTATGAGCAGACAGGAGCTTATCATAAAGCGCTCAAGCAGCACCAAATCTACCACCAGTTGCACGACAGCCTTTTCAGTAAGGAAAAAGTGAAGGATATCAATGAGCTGGAAATACGCTACCGGACAGCCGAGAAAGACCGGAAACTGGCGGAAGTGGAAAGCAGTATGTTAAAAGAACAGACAAAAAATCAATGGCAGAAAGCTACTATAGGCATTGCACTCCTGGGTATACTGCTGCTGATCAGTATCCTGATCTTCCTGCGTTACCGCCAGATGGCTACCATGCGGCACCATGCCCAGCAAAAGCAATTGGACATCCTCAGGGCTACCATTAATGGAGCGGAGGCGGAAAGGTTACGGGTAGGCCAGGAGCTTCATGATGGTGTCAGCGGCTTCCTGTCTGCCATTAAAATGAACCTGGCCACGTTAAGGGCTAAAAGAAAGGATATCGTAGGGGAGGAAAATTTTATCAACACCCTGCAACTTACAGATGAAGCTGCTGATGAGCTGCGGCGAACCGCACACAACCTGGTGCCCTCCAGCCTGTCACAAAACGGCATAGGAAAGGCCGTAAAAGATTTTTGCGAGCAGGTAAGTGCCGCTTTCGGCCTTCCCATTACCGTACAGGAATCCTACCCGCAGTTACGACTGGAAGCGGCGAAGGAGCTGGTCATCTACCGCATCATCCAGGAGTTGGTACATAATATGGTCAAACATTCCGCTGCGACAAATGGCCTGGTCGCATTAAGCTGGCAGGAAAACTTATTACTCATCGCCGTAGAAGATAATGGCACCGGCCTTGGTCAGAAGGACCACAAAGGCATCGGCCTGGAGAATATCAGGAAACGGATGGCGCTGCTTAAGGGAACTATGGAGCTCAGCAGCCAGCCTGGAGAAGGCACTTCGGTTTACCTGGAGTTTCCATTATAAATCGATGAATAACCAGGCATTAGAATCAAAATTAATGTCCCTGGCTGCCTATGCTACTTCCTGCGCTATGAAACCCGTTTGTGCACACTTTCAATAGCATACTTTCCCCCGATATCTGGAGTAGAGGATGATCTATACGGTTACTTTTTAGCTTTATCCTTGTAGTTTGCCTTATTTTCCTTTATCCTGAATTGTACCATTTTCCGGATCAGGCCCAGGGGTAGTTGTTCCTCATGAGGAAATTGAATGGCAGATTTACTGGTCTTAAAAGGTGCCAGTTCAGCCTTGAATTCCTCCAGGAAGGCGGCGCTGAATAAAGAAGACAGGGATATATGCTTTTGATAAGCAGAATAATAGATCAAATAACCAAAATACTTATAGGCAGGTATTTGGTAGCTTATTAATTCCTCTGCATCAGGGGCTGCAGCACGAATTACCTGCCTGATCGCTTCCAATCGCTCTCTTATTGCAGGGGAAAAAGTCTGGTGGTATGCTTCCACCGTCTTAAAATCAGTTTTTGCCATAAGGATCCCTTTGAATCGATAATATATTCTCCTTTCTTTTTTACCGGGTTTGTCTTGCAAATTTACAGGAAAAAATGCGTTACTTCAATTCATAACTCATCATTTACGATTAACTGTTAAAACGCCCTTCCGATGCCAAAGAAAAATAGTCTGTCTTCGTTGGAAATCCCGTAGTCAAAAAACAGTAAGGTAGATTGGTTCCACGCTATTCTTGCACCTGCTCCATAAGCAACTTTTATATGCTTAAATTTGAGGTCTTTGCGAAGCGTTTAAAAATAGTTGATTGATTCAGTTCGGTATTTCCGGAGTTGCAAATGTGCAACTCGCTTTTGTTGAGTAAAACAGTGAGGGTACCGCTTTGTAAATTGTGCCGGATAGCATTCAGCAATAAATTGTTCAACAGGATTTCAATCAGTGTTTGGTTTCCTTCAACAGTTATATTATTGTCTATTTCTGTTTGAACAGTAATGTTTTTATTATCGGAATATTCTTTGAATTGTTCTAAACTTTGCCAGGTCAGTTGACTGATATTAATCGTTTCGTTATCGTCAAACTGACGGTTCTCAATTTTGGCAAGTTTCGATTTTATCCATTGCCCGGGTGAAAGTAGCGGCAAACTCACACAAATAGCTTTCTTCCGATAAGTATTCGGCTATGCTTTGGGCCAATTCCGGTTCATCTTCTACTATCAGGATTTTCATCCGGTAAATTTACAGCTTGAATTTAGAAGAAATTTAGAATATAGCCATGTTACCACTTGGATATCTTATAAATACTGGCAGTTGGTTGCGGGGATACCGATAAAGATGTTAAGGCCATTGCCGGCAGAAGTTTAAAATCCAGGTCTTTACGGGTGGCCTGGTGTTGGTTGATGATCTGGCCTTTATTATAAATAGCGGCTAACCTTTCTGGTGGTGAAGTTTTTACA
>CAZFKK010000358.1:0-3359 GCA_964519735.1 uncultured Taibaiella sp. | reverse complement strand
TGCCTTCCTGTGCCGGAATATCGGGAGTTCCACCGTTGAGCGGCCTTTGTTTAAAGGCCTTTCCGGGCCTGCGCTGGAAGCCGCCCTGATTCAGATGTATCATGAGCGCAAGCCTTATTATGAGCAGGCACATATCATTATAGAGGCACCACAGGCTACATTGACTACCTTTACCACCGCTTTAAACCAGTTTTTTCATAGTGTCCGATAAATACCGAATCTTATGTATAAACCCGCATTAAATGCCGCATTTATTTTTGCACTTATTGGTGTGATCGTGGGCGCTTTGGGCGCACATGCTTTACGTCCGCATCTGAGTGCCGATCTCCAGGTTTCTTATGAGACTGCAGTCAAATACCAGTTCTATCATAGCTTTGCCCTGGCCCTGGCAGGTATTTTACATCAATCCTACCCTGCTGCCTGGCTCCGCCGTGCCGCTATGTTATTTATAGCAGGTATCGTGTTGTTCTCCGGTTCGATCTACCTGCTGATCTACCTGAAGACCACAGCTACTATGGGGCTAAAGGGTTTAGGGATACTCACTCCTATTGGCGGGATCTTGTTCATTCTGGGTTGGATTTCCCTGTTACTGGGCATTAACAGGTCGCGGTGAGGCTTACCGGACAAGCGTTACATCTCCTTTCTTCACGATATGGGTTCCGTCCAGGCATTTAGCCGTGACGTAGTAATTATAGACGACCACATCTCCCGGATCGCCAAGATAGGTTCCGTCCCATTCCTCTTCAATATTAAAGGAGGAATATACTTTTTGCCCGTAACGGTTGAAAACCTGCATGTGGTATTCGTAAAGATGGCCGGTACTTTTTGCACGGAAACCATCATTTTTCCCGTCTCCATTTGGCGAAAATGCATTGGGCACAAACAGGTCACAGCAAGCCTCTGCATCAATCCGGACAGATAAACTATCGGAACAGGTCCACTCATCCGTGCCTTTCATCCAGATGATGTTGTGTTTCGTATTCAAGGAAAATCTTTTTTCAGGACCTGCCCTCTTCCAGTCTTTCTCCTGGTCAAATCGCCAGTAATAAGTTTGCGCACCGTATCCTCTCAGGTGAAGCTCATCCCCCATGCAAAGTTCCTGTGTGGCTCCTTCCGGAATTATTTCCAGGTCAGGCAAGGGGAGCACTTCAAGAAAAAGCGTTACCTGGGTACAGGTAAACGCCCCCTGAACCACTTTTGTGGCGGTAGTTGAACCCGTATAAGAAGTGCCGTTAAATTCATAGCTTTCGCCGCTACAAATAGCTACCTGCAAAGTATCATAAGTCATAGGATATATAGATATACGGACAATCCGCTCTATACTATCGCAGTCATATCTATCTTTGAACGTCGTACGCAAGTCCGTATGCCCATAATACGTATTTCCTTCAAAAACCAGGCTTCCGCATCCGATAGTATCTATAATACTTTGCGGCGCTACCGGGTTAAGGAGCATAAGTATACGGGTTTGATGATAAACGCTGTCACATCCGAACCTGGAGATCAGCGTATCGGTAAATAAGGTATCCGTTGTATAAATATTTCCCCTAAAGGGAACCGCGGAGCAATTGCGGAGCGTGTCTGCGGTCGTCACCACCTCCGGCAGTACCGTTAAAACCAGGCTAACGATGCTGTCGCAGCCCATGGCCGTTTTCAAGGTATCTTTGATATTATTGCTTAAAGCAACGGAGGACTGATAAGTGTTGCCCTTAAACACCATACGTTCGCCGGCGCAAATGGCAGTATCCAGTGTACCGGTCAGGTAGGGGTCGATGGAAAGGTTCAGTATGGTGACGGAGCATTCATTGATTATGGGCAGGGAATCATAATACGTGCCGGCCGCGGTTAAATTCCTGCCGCCAAAGGAATAGCTGTTCCCCGGGCAAATGTTTTCATTTAAATAAGTCAGCTGGTTGGTATCTACGGTTAAGGCCAAAATAATAACGGAGTCACAGCCGGATGCGCTCCTGAAGGTATCCGAATAGGTGCCCGCCGATCTCAGCATCCGGTTATTAAACGAATAGATCTGTCCGGCACATATCCTGGCCGCTAAAGAAGTCGTTACCGTAGGAAGGATTTGAATAGAGACAGTACCGTTCACGGAATGTCCGCATAAGGTATCATTTACCGTAATATAATAAGTTGTTTTGTTGGAGGGATCTACTTCGGCCGTCGTTGTATTGGCCCCGGACAGGATGTCCCCGGGAGGCCCCCATTGAAACGTATGATAATGAACCGGATTATTGACATGCACCGTAATGTCCATCGATCTTACGCCTTCACAGGCAGACGTATCCGAAAGAGAAATTTCCGGAGGCTCCGTTTTTACCACGACGATCGTTCTCCAATCATAATCATCCTTATTGCAGGAAGAATCACTGTGGGCATGCAATTTTACCTGGTAAACCCCCGGGGTATTAAACGTATGAGCGGGTTCAAAAAGCGTGGAGGTGTCCCCATCGTCAAAGTCCCAGACATAATCGGTGGAGAAATGGCTGATCGACCTATTCAGAAATTGTATGGTGGCAGGCACACAAAAGGTATCTTTCCGGAAAGGCAGCAAGCTGAAAGCCGCGAGCAATCTCTTCGATTCAAAGTCAAATTTGAAGCTTAAAACATCCTGTCGTCTTGTTGTTTTGACCGGCGCCCATACCGATGCGGACACGGTAAACGTGCCATTGGTACAAATGGAATGATACACGATTCCTTTCTGATCCATCCGGTTGATCCCAATATGATTGTGATCTCCCCTGCTGCCGAAGTAGCTTCCGTATTTCAAATCTTTGAAATCAGGGGTCATAATGCAAAACCAGAATGAAGCAGGCGTAGTCTGATACGCCGCTGTGGTCAAAGGCAAGCCCCCTACTGCTGAAAACCCGGTCACATATACATTGTTGCAAACATCCACTAAAAATGCAGCCGGGAAAAACCTTGGCGTATCGGTTTGCGGATTTCCGATCCTGGTGGACATCAGGGAAGCCGATAACCTCGCATCCAGTTTATCCACGAAGCAATCCGCGTTCGGAGCGGAATGCCATGCTCCTTGTGTAATGGGATAATTACCTAAAGTGCGGCCCAGGGCATAGATATTGTTATCTTTATCCACTTGCAAACTCACTACGTGATCCAACTGATCCGTTCCTAAATAGGTAGCATGAACCACTCCTCCCGTCACCGGATGCAGGATCGCAATAAAGCCGTCATGGCTGCCTCCCGGAGCCGTAGTCCGGTAGGCCCCCGGCGTGGTCGGAAAATCCTTACTGGTCGTTATACCCCCTACCACAATATTGCTGTCCCTGTTGATCAGTAAAGAAGCAGGGCCATCCTGTTTCAAATGTCTTTGTACAATAAATTGTAGT
>CAZFKK010000357.1:0-3362 GCA_964519735.1 uncultured Taibaiella sp. | reverse complement strand
TCCGTATCGGGGATAAAGTGAACATCCAGGTTGTAGCGACCCACCTGGATGTTCACTTTATCCCCGATACGGAAGCGCTTGCCGGTATGGCGTCCCACTAATGCATAATCTGCTTCCAGGAAGGAAAATTCATCCACTTCTGCAAGATCTGCGATCGACACCAGGCCTTCACACTTCTGCAATACCGTCTCGGCCCAAAAGCCAAAAGAGGATACGCCACTGACTACAGCCTCAAAGGTTTCACCCAGGAACTGCTGCATATATTCTACCTGCTTATACTTATTGGCAGAACGCTCTGCCTCCATTGCTTTCCGCTCCTGGTCGCTGCAATGGCGGCATTTTACTTCCATTTTTTTATCTATTTTCACTTGCTCGTCAATACATTGCTGCACAATACGATGGACCATAATATCCGGGTAACGGCGAATGGGGGAAGTGAAATGGCAATAATCATCAAAGCCTAATCCGTAATGTCCTATATTATCAGTAGTATAAATAGCTTTGGACATTGTACGGATGCCTAGCTGCTCCAATACATGCTGCTCCGGCTTGCCTTGTACATCAGCCAGCATCTGGTTAAAAGAAGATGCTATCTGAGCCGGTTTATTCAGGTTAAATTTATGTCCGAACCGGGAGGCAAAGGCAGCAAATACGGCCAGTTTGTCTTCGTTGGGCACATCATGAACCCGGTAAGGGAAAGGAATAGGTTGCTGATGGACCACCCGCTTGCCTACGTAAGTAGCCACGGTCCTGTTGGCCAGCAACATCAGCTCCTCAATCAACTGGTTGGCGGATTTACTTTCTTTTATTTCTATACCTATGGGCTTGCCCTCTTTGTCCAACTGGAAGCGTACCTCCTGGGAAGAGAAATTAATAGCCCCTTTTTTAAAACGTTCTGCCCTCAGGTTCTGGGCTATTTCATGAAGTAATAATATAGTGTCTGCATGATCCCCCTGCCCGGTTTCAATGATCTCCTGTGCTTCCTCATAAGTAAACCTCCGGTCTGAATGAATGACGGTACGCCCTATCCAATACTGCTTTACCTTACCCTTCCGATCCATTTGAAATATAGCAGAAAAAGTAAATTTATCCTCATTCGGCCGCAGAGAACACAGCACATTGGATATATGTTCCGGGAGCATGGGCAATACACGGTCGGGAAGATAAACGGAGGTAGCCCGCTCATAAGCTTCCTTGTCCAGGGAGGTATCTTGCTGTACATAATAACTGACATCAGCTATGTGCACGCCCACTTCGTATCCTCCTTTCTTTAAGGGACGGAAGGATATAGCATCATCAAAATCCTTAGCATCAGCAGGATCAATGGTAAGTGTCAATACATCCCGGCAATCCTTACGTTTGCTGATTTCTTCGGTATCCAATATATCGGGAATACGGGCAGCTTCTTCCAGCGCGTCCTCAGAGAACTGCAGCGGAAATCCGCTTTCCATAAGAATGCCTTTCATTGCGATCTGGTTCTCCCGTTCATAACGCAGCAACTCCGTCACTTCTCCTGTAGGATTTTTCGACTTATTATTCCATTCCAGGAGTCTTGCAATAGCACGGTCGCCGCTTTTACCTCCCTTCAGCGCATTCAGGGGAATAAACAGATCCACCCTCATCGCCTGATCCGGGACCAGGAAGGCAAAATGGTCGCTTACCTCTAACCTGCCGCTAAATTCTGTTTGTTTTCTTTTCACTACCTCAACGATCTCTCCTTCCGGCCGGCCTTTAGAGGAAACCTGGGCTACCCTTACCTGGACTTCGTCGCCATTCAAAGCGGTCAACAAATCATCGGAACGCACCAGTACATCTTGTTCCCAACCTTCTACGCGTACAAAACCCATGCCTGACCTTGCTATATCGAGCCTGCCGGTAACTACTTTCCCTGATAATGGAGATTTAGGTTTCGGCTTACGGGTTATGGGAGACTGTTTATTCTTTTTTTTATGAGCCATAATCATGTTCTTACTTCAAATATAAGGCCTTCTTATCGTTATTGCAGTATTTAATTATGATTTATTGATTTATGGAGATAATCAGGTTACTCATCCCCTTGACTATTCTACTTTGCCAAAAAAAAGACAAGAGTAAGGGAAGAGACATAGACAGGTTGGAACAGAACCCTATCCCTATAATCGTCTAAAGGGGCTACATTTTTAAAAATGTAGCCCCTTTAGAAATAGATGATAATAAAAAAAACTAACCTTCCTGTGCAGGAGTTTCTTCTGCTGCGGTATCGGTAGTAGCTTCGTCAACAGCCGGATCGGCTGCTTCTGCCACAGGCTGAGCAGCAGCTTCTTTAGCCGCTTGCTTTTCTTCTACGCGACGAACAGATTCCTGAGAAACGGTCTGACGTTTGTCATGTTTGTTCTTACGATGAGCTTCTTCCCGCTTAGCGACCAGTTGCTCATGATCAGCATTCCACTTTTCAAACTTATCTTTTGCTGCTGCCTCATCAAACAAACCAAGGGACACACCACGCATTAAATGCTTCATGTACAATACCCCTTTGAAAGAAAGAATACGACGAACAGTATTGGTGGGCTGCGCTCCTTTGTGCAACCAATCCAATGCGCGATCATTATTGATACGTACAGTAGCGGGTACGGTTAATGGGTTGTAAGTACCTAATTTCTCGATAAACTTACCATCACGGGGTGATGTGCTGTTAGCAGCTACAATAAAATAAAACGGACGCTTTTTAGATCCGTGGCGTTGCATTCTGATTTTGACCGCCATAATAATTGAAATTATTTGCGTTAAGAAATAAATTTGGGAGACAAAGGTAAATCTTATTTTTAAATATTGGAAACTACCCTTAATATTATTTTTTAATAGCTTGATTTTTTTACAGAATCAAGTTATCAATAAGTCGTATATCTCCGACAAATACAGCCATCAGGCACACTACCTTACGATGATCATCATACTGCTTCAACAAAGTAAGGTCTTCGGCATCTGCCAACTGGATATAATCTACCCTGAGGCCTTTTTGTTCCAGCAATTCCCGGCATTCCTTTTCTACAATGGCAAAGTCCTGGATACCTTTTTTAGCCTGGATAGAGACCAGGCATTGATAAACCAGACCGGCTATAGCCCGTTGCGATTCAGTCAGCCTTCGGTTACGGGAACTCATGGCCAGCCCATCGGCTTCACGCGTGGTGGCTACAATATGTAGCGTAACTTTACGCCCGGTTAACTTCACTAATTCTTTCAATACCATGCATTGCTGATAATCTTTCTGGCCTATATACATATTATCGGGTTGCACCATATCCAGCAAACGATCAACAACCCTGGCAACCCCCTGGAAATGGCCGGGCCTCGAAGCCCCTTCCAATAGGGTTTCCAAGTAACCC
>CAZFKK010000356.1:3153-3364 GCA_964519735.1 uncultured Taibaiella sp. | reverse complement strand
GCGTCATCTACCAACACACTATCCACCTCATCCACCATGGCAAAATGATGCTTGCGTTGTACCATTTCTTCAGGATGGTGTACCATGTTGTCCCGCAGGTAGTCAAATCCAAATTCATTGTTGGTACCGTAGGTAAGGTCCGCCTGGTAAGCTTTGCGCCGTTGAGGGGAATTGGGCTGATGTTTGTCGATACAATCTACGCTAAGGCCCA
>CAZFKK010000356.1:696-3143 GCA_964519735.1 uncultured Taibaiella sp. | reverse complement strand
ACAGTGACGATATGAACTCCTTTGCCGGCTAAGGCATTAAGGTAAGCAGGCAGGGTAGAAACCCGAGTTTTACCTTCACCTGTTGCCATTTCAGCAATTTTCCCCTGGTGCAATACCATACCGCCTATAAGCTGTACATCATAGTGCAGCATATTCCAGGTGACTTCATTGCCGGCAGCAGACCAGCTATTTTTATAAATGGCTTTATCGTCTTCTATGCGTACATAATCTTTGGAGATGGCCAGTTCCCGGTCCAGATCATTGGCCGTAACCACCAGTTCCGTATTGTCTTTAAAGCGGCGTGCGGTATCTTTCATGACCGCAAAGGCTTCGGGCATGATCTGTTCCAGTATTTCCTCGAGAAGTTCATCTCTTTTTCTGGTCAGTTTATCTGCTTCGTTATAAATGGCTTCCCGTTCATGAAGATCCATTTCAGGGTGCTCATCCGCTTCTGCCTTTTTAGCAGCAATCTGTATATCAATATCTTTCAGATAATCTGCAATGCGAAGGCGGAATTCCTGTGTTTTGTTGCGAAGCTCATCATGAGTCAGTGCCTGGTAGCTTTCATAATGCGTATTGATTTCTTTGATCAGCGGCTGTAGTTTTTTTACGTCTTTTTCAGATTTGCTGCCGCCAAACATTTTGGATATAAAACCTAACATGATTATATTTTATTGAATAAAGTTTTTATGAAATCATAATACCGTGAATAGAGAAGTATTCCCGGATTAAGTGAAAGTGTTGGAGGTAGGTTATCCTGGCTATTCCCTCAGGATGAGATTTTTATGGGCAATATGCTCCCTTTTGTCGGAAGGACAGGAGGAATAGAGCTGTTGCCTGTCGGTTTCGTGGAAGGCCAGTAATTTAGGGTCCCCGGCTAAATCTCCGAGATCAAATATCCGGGCGGAAACAGGCCCTTTATAATCTTTGTCGAAGACAAGATAGATATTAACCGTGTTTTCTGTGCCGGATTTTCTTTGGGTTATCCTGAACTTCCCGGGCTGAACGCCATTTTCTTCAAGAGCTTTTACAAGGGCGACCCAGCAATCGAGGGATAAATCCTCGCATACGGAGGCCATTCCGGCAATGGTGACATAATCAATGGGGGTGAGTGCTGTATTATTCTTTTGCTTAATCTGGTGACAGGAAGATACCGTTGCAATAGTTGTTATTGCAATGAGGAAAGAAAAATAAGATACCCTTTTGACATTCATCGAATAATGGAGTAGCGTTACCCGAAATAACAATTCAAATTTCGTGCAAAAAACTTCAGGCTGCCATAAAGACAGGATATTCTGAAAGGCTACAAAGGTAAGGAAATTTCAAAGTTTGTTTAAAGATATATCAGGAGCGCAATAGACTATTTCGAGAAGCCAATTGCCACAGCGGCTTACCATCCGATAATACTCAACCCAACTTCTTAAAACCCGATATTGAACCCGATCCTGAAATCTACTCTTCCGGCATAAGGGCTAAGCGAATAAGAATTGCCGGCATTATCTACCCGCTGATTGCCCGGGATATTCTGTAGGACATCATATAGGGCCATGAATACAATAGAAACATACTCGCCAACGGGTTGCCGGTAGCCGGCGCCCACCAGCAGGCAAGGTACATTATCCGCCACTCTGCTTTTATGAATACCTTGATAGTCAGAGTAGTAATTGTTATAAGTCATGAAATTATGTTCGAATTCCGCATGCAGAAATAAATTTTGCCACGCCACGAAGCGTCCCCATACTCCAGGTGCGAAAAGGTGATAATTCAGGTTGTAGAATTCAGGCCTGTTGGTCTGGTAATTATAAATACCTATACCATCCTTAACCCGGAAATACTGGTAGCCGAGACTGATCCCTGCTGCAAATCTGTCTGTAATGCGGTAACCGACAATGGGCGCGATACTGAAGGATAAGGTTCCGCTGGCGACTCCAAAACCCAGTCCGCCGCCTAAAATAAGCTTATTGGGATCAAATCCTTTTTTTGTGGCGTTGGGTTTGTATTGCGCTTCACCTCTTTTACCACTGCTGTTATAGATCTCCTGGGCCTGCGCATAAGCAACAGCCAGGCATAGAAGGCTTAATAAAAAATATTTTCTCATGTTTGCTGATACTATTCGGGGTAACAAAGTTACAATAAATGTCAGATTACTTTCCCGGGATTTAATATTCCTTTCGGGTCAAAGACAGCTTTTATACCGCTCATGATATTGAGTTGTATTTCATTGAAAAAAATGTCCATATAGGGGCGCTGCACATATCCGATACCATGTTCTCCCGATAAGGTACCCTTCAGACTGTGTACGTAAGTAAATAATTCCCTTATGGCTACAGGCAATTCCTTTTCCCAGAAGTCATTGCTTAAGGCCCCTTTTACGATATTAACATGCAGGTTGCCATCCCCTGCATGCCCGTAACAAACGGAATGAAATCCATATTTATTGCCGATCT
>CAZFKK010000356.1:0-686 GCA_964519735.1 uncultured Taibaiella sp. | reverse complement strand
TTATTTAATAATTGCGGCAGGCAGGCTCTCGGTACAACGGTGTCTTCTTCCTTATATATAGAATTGCTTTTAACAGCTGCGCCTACTATCCTGCGTAATTGCCATAATTCCTGCTTTTGATGCTGGCTTTCAGCAAAAAGTAACTCGCCTGTAGGATAACGCTCCATCAACATACTGATTCCTTCCGCTTCCCTGAGCAATACTTCCTTATCATGCCCATCTAATTCTATTAAGAGATGTGCCTGGATATGTGCGGGGAGCATGGAGGCAGATTTCCCGGAATAATCAATGGCACACTGTAACGCATCCCGTTCCATAAACTCCAGGGCAGAGGGGTTATAACCGGCAAGAAATATTTGATTTACGGCTTTGCAGGCATCTTCAGCAGATTCAAATGGCACCAGCAATAACACGTTTTCGGTAGGTACAGGCAATAGTTTAAGGACAATTTTAGTAATTACAGCCAGCGTGCCCTCACTGCCTACAATGAGCTGGGTAAGGTTATAACCGGTAGCATTTTTAAGGGTAGCAGCTCCCGTCCAGATGATAGCGCCATCCGGCAGCACCACTTCAAGATTCAGGACATAATCTTTAACCGTCCCATATTTTACAGCACGGGGCCCGCCACTGTTTTCTGCCACATTGCCTCCGATAAAACAAGAGCCTTTACTTGCCGGGTCAACGGG
>CAZFKK010000355.1:0-3367 GCA_964519735.1 uncultured Taibaiella sp. | reverse complement strand
TCCCGGGCCAATAGACACAGGTATCTCAGGGGTATACCATACAATTATCGAGTCCTTATCCTTTACCGTCACCGCTTCCATGCAAGACATATCCAGTATTTTTTTCTGACGACCGGTAAATCGCCACTGGTAAGCGGACATAGGTTCATTGATAAGAAAAGCGCGGCCCATAATTTCCTTAAGGGCTACTACCTTTTGTTCTTTCAGGTCTGTAAAGATCTTTTCATCAGGCTGTCGGGTTTCTATTTGAATGGCTCTATTTTCCTGTTGGTAAGCTGCTTCTTTCTTATGGACTGCGCCTTCATTATTTTCATATAAAGCGGCATCAGGACTAAAGTAGAGTACCTTTTCCCACTTCTGTTGCCGGGGTAGAAGCGCCACCATCTCTTCGGGAAGCCCTTGCTGACTAAAGTCCGTAGTGATCGCCTGTTCATAGAGAAGTACACCGGATGTATTTTGTGCATACAGCGACGTACGGAGCAAGAGTAAAGCAAAAAAAATGATTACTTTCATAAGATTGATTTTAGAATGTCAAAACTAATTGCTCCCAGGACGGGAATGAGTTAACTACCACCCAAATAAGGTTAAATAAGGTTAATGAATCGAAACAAAATCAATGCCTTTTACTTATTTTGCATAGTAAAATCAATAAAGCATTGGTACACCAGAAGCAAAAGCGAAAGTTGAAAAGAATAGGCGGACTTATGTTGGCCTGTGCTTTATTACTCTTACTGTTCCTGGCGGAATGGATCAGATCCCAATACCACCAGGAAGCGAAAAGGCTTGACGAGGATCTTCAGTCAGTTTTTGCCCGGACAGAGGAAGGACTGGCAGACAGCCTGCTTAACCAAATGATTATTATTGCCTTGGATACTCTAACCTATCAGTCTGGACCAAAAGTCTATAAGCAAGGGTCTGTTAACAAAAGGAGACCTACATCTAACAAAAGGGAATCCACATCGTCACATCCGATGGAAATTACGATCGCCACGCTCCCCGGCAAAGGAGAACAGAGCCAGTTGGATTCCCTGATCAAAACCTTGCCCGCGTCCCCGGAAAGGCAGGAGATTGATGTGCCGTCCACCCTGGCCGGAAATACTCAAAAAGGCATCGTATCTATGTCAGCATCATATCATTCCGCGTCCTCACAACAATTATCCGAGGAGTTAAAAAAAGTCTTCCGAATAGCAATTAAACAATTGGTCAATATCAACTACGCAACCGACACTTCCTTTAATGTAAATAGCCTGATGATGATGGCCCGGTTCGGGGAAAACATCAAGGAAAAATATCCTGAACTCATAACTTCCAGGATCAATAGCCCCACAGATTCCATCAGATTATTTACCTACCACCAGGTCAAAAACCCAACAGCGGCTATAGCTGTAAAAAACTACCAGCCTATTGTATGGAAAGCCATATTACCGCAAATGGCCTTTTCTGCCTTACTCCTGCTTTTGATCGGCCTCGCCTTTGCTTTAGCCTACAGGACCATGAAACAACAAGCCATCTTCAACCGACAGAAAGACAGCTTTATCAGCAACATCTCCCATGAGTTAAAAACACCTGTAGCTACGACCAAAGTAGCTTTAGAGGCACTTACGACCTACGATGCCCTTGAAAGCCCGGATCGGACAAGAAAATACCTTAATGTCGCCACCTGGCAAATGAACCGGCTGAGTACAATGATCGAGCGGATCATGAATATGCTCCAGTTGGAAAATGGTAATGTTTACCTCCAAAAATCACAATTCCGGTTTGCCGCACTGGTAGAAGAAATAATACGTAGCCTGGAACCTGTTTTGACTGAAAAAGGGATCACTTTAACATGGGAAAATAAGGACAAAACCCTCGAAGTATTTGCAGATAGAACTCATATAGAAGGCACATTGTATAACCTGCTGGATAATGCCATAAAATATGGTGGTGAGCTTATTGAGCTCCATATGGAAGCATACAACAATAAACTGCGGTTGCGCATCAGCGATAATGGCCCCGGCATCAGGCCGGAATACCACAAAAAGATATTTGAAAATTTCTTCCGCATCCCTTCCAACAACCGGCATGACATCAAAGGACATGGCCTTGGATTAAGTTATGCCCGGGATATTGTTAAGGCACATGATGGAACAATCCATGTAAACAGCGACCTGGAATCCGGCACTACCTTTGTTATTATCTTACCCATAATCGCTATCCATGAGCTATAAGGTACTCTATATCGAAGATGAAGATCATCTGGCCAGCATTGTAAAGGAAACCATGGAACTTAAAGGTTACGATGTCTTCTATCAAAAAGACGGACGAAAGGCGTTGGAAATTATTCCCAGGTTTAAACCGGACATTTGCGTATTAGATGTCATGCTCCCTTATATGGATGGCTTCAGCCTCGGCAGCAGGATCAGAAAAATCTTTCCTACGCTACCCATATTGTACCTGACCGCGAAAAGCCAGACTGCTGATGTACTGGAAGGATTTGCCTCAGGAGGTACTGATTATATCAAAAAGCCTTTTAGTATGGAGGAGCTTATGGCCCGGATTAACAACCAGGTCAACATCGGCCGATATACCCAGCATCAAGAAAAGGAGGCTAAGCAAAAAATAATTAAACTGGGAAATTTTACTTACCTACCGGACAGGCTCGAATTGAGCTGCCCCAATGAAATCTTTAAATTGTCCAACCGGGAAACAGAGATTCTGAATATCTTTTGCCTGCACCGGAATGAAACCATAGACAGACGTGAGTTGATGCAATTAGTCTGGGGAGATGACTCCTATTTCATCAGCCGAAACCTGGATGTATATATCAGGCGGCTTCGGGATTACTTCGCCAAGGGAAAAGGCATTGAAATCATTACCTTAAAAGGGAAGGGATATCATTTCAGCATAAGCGAGCCCTAGATCCCTGAGTATAAGCGGGCGTTAGATTCCTGGTGTCTATTTAAACAAATTTCAGTACCCGTCCTAACCCGCAGAGGTGCCCCTGCCGGAATTTTGCCTAAAAAAACAACAAACTGTCGGAATTTCCGACAACCCTGAAAAAAAGCCAAAAAAATTAAACAACTAATAATCAGCCCCTTACCAAGTAGTTACTTCATGGCATGATTTTCCTAAAGGTAAAGGTATCACTAACCTTAAAAAAATCAAATTATGAGAAAAGTCCTTTTGGCAAGCATGATTGTAGCATCTGTATCGGGTTTCACCTTAAATGCACAACCTATTAATGATTTGTCAACCGTTACTGCCCACCAGGAACAAGAAACTCCTGTTAAACCGGAAGAATTACCCGCGGCGGTAAAAACTGTCCTTTCAGGAGAGAACTATGCTGGCTGGAGTATTACTGCAGCCTCCCTGGTAAACGGTGGGG
>CAZFKK010000354.1:0-3394 GCA_964519735.1 uncultured Taibaiella sp. | reverse complement strand
GTTTGCTGCGCTTACCGTAGACCGGTACGGCAGTTGTGTAGCAGCAGGTTTTACGAAGTATGAAGATGTCAATGCTGATCATGCATGGATGGTAAAGCTGGACCAGGAAGGTCATGTAGTATGGCAACGATCCATTCCCCCTCATGGTTTCCTCCTGGAGTCGGAATACCTATGGGATGTGGTGAGCCTGCCGGACGGCAGTTTTGTCGCTTCCGGAACCATCCTGATGAGTCCGGGCATGCATCAGGGCCGGACCCAGGAAGGGTTACTGATCCGGGTGGATTCCAACGGTTGCCTGTATCCGGAGTGCCGGGAACCTGTCCGGCTGAAAGAACCTGAGCTACAGAGCGGAGGGCCGGCCCGTCTTTACCCGAACCCGGCAAGAGGAATAGTCTGGCTGGAAAGCGCACAGCCCTTTGCCGCGAATACCCAGGTGCGCCTTATCGATCTTACCGGCAAACTGATCCGTACCTTACCCTCACCGGCAGGTCAGACCAAAATGGCTTATTCTTTGGAGGCCTTGCCGGCAGGTACCTATTGGTTGCACCTGGAATCGGAAGAAGGGGCTTATACTTATAAACTGACCTTGCTTCCTTAAACGCTACGGGCTAATTGGCGATAATTTGGCCGTCGCCTTTCTGGGTACTATTTTTGCAGCATGATCCTGTATTTTATTCCACTGATTACTGCCCTAACAGTCCTGTTGCTCCATTGGCTGTTGACTTCCTGGTTGTTTCGTATAGGGCTTCCTTCCCGGCTCCCTGCGCTGCTATCCGGGGCAGGCAACTACCTGGGGACCGAGGTGTTCCGGGCAGGGGCTATCCTCGAGAAAATTACAGATCAAAAAAACCTGGAGGCGGTAAAACCTTACATCGAAGAGCAGGTGGACCATTTCCTGAAGCATAAGCTGCCGGAAAAAATGCCGATGATCGCTATGTTTGCCGGGGCTAAAACCCTGGATGCGGTAAAGGACGGCTTAATGGAAGAAATGGATACCTTACTGCCCGGGCTGCTGCAGCAATATGCCGGCCGGTTAAAGGAGGAGCTAGATGTGGCGCAAATCATCCAAACGCAACTCAGTACCCAATCTCCACAAAAAATAGCCGGCTTAATCCGTACCGCTTTGAAAAAAGAGATCAGATTGTTTATCAGTCTCGGAGCATTGACCGGCTTATTGATCGGAGTTTTATGTGTCTTGCTGACAGTGGCACAAAAATGAGCGCGGAGTAATAGAACGAAGAGCGCTATAACTATATTTTATACAAACCTCCCGCCTTACAGCCTTATCTTTGCTCCTGAAGAATAATCGTAAGTTTTTCGTCAATAAGCGCTAATTTTAAGGAATATGAATGCAGGCCAAAAGAAAGGGTTTATTTTTCGCCAATATGAGGCACCTGATGTCGCTCCTTTTGATAAACTTTTCGAAATTTTCACGGAGTTGCTTACCCATACCTCCGGAGACCTGGACGAAGCTATAGCATGGCTGCGGGAATTGGATGTGGAGTATCAATTGACAGACCCCGAGTATACTATCGACGATTTTGTGGAAGACCTGAAAAAGAAAGGATACATCAGGGAAGAAGTAAAAGATGACGGATCGGGGGGATTGGCCATTACGGCAAAAACAGAGAGAGCTATCCGCCAGCAGGCGCTGAGCCAGATCTTCGGCAACCTTAAAAAAAGCGGATCCGGTAACCATAAAACCAAATATTCCGGGAGCGGTGACGAGCATACCGGGGAATTCAGGGAATATCATTTCGGGGATGGCCTGGACCGAATTTCGCTAACGGAAAGCCTGAAGAACGCGCAGATCAATAATGGAACGGATAGCTTCCGGCTGACGGAAAATGACCTGGTGGTAGAGGATGCACGGTATAAAGCACAAATGAGCACGGTGTTGATGATCGACATCAGCCACAGCATGATCTTATATGGAGAGGACCGGATCACGCCTGCGAAGAAAGTGGCGATGGCCCTGGCGGAGCTGATCACTACCCGGTATCCTAAAGATACCCTTGATATACTGGTTTTTGGTAATGACGCCTGGACCATTGCGATCAAAGACCTGCCTTACCTGCAGGTAGGCCCGTATCATACCAATACGGTAGCCGGACTGCAACTGGCGATGGACCTGCTCCGCAGGAAGCGAAACACCAACAAACAAATTTTTATGATTACCGACGGGAAGCCCAGTTGTATCCGCGAGAAAGATGGCTCCTATTATAAGAACAGTATAGGGCTGGATGAATATATAGTAGATCAGTGTTATACTATGGCCCAACAGGCCAGGAAACTGCATATTCCGATCACTACTTTCATGATTGCCAGCGACCCTTACCTGCAGCAATTTGTGCATCATTTTACAGAGGCTAACCAGGGTAAGGCATTTTATACGGGATTAAAGGGCCTGGGTGAAATGATATTTGAAGATTATGAAACCAATAGAAAAAAACGGGTTAAATAAAGGATCCGGAAAAATAAATTCATGAACCAGGAACAGGTAAAAACACTAGGTGCCTTAAAAAAGGCAGGATACCAAAGCAAGACGATTAAAGATGAATTAAGCAATAACCTCCGGGATAGGATCAGGAAGGGGCTGCCGGTCTTCGAAGGGGTATGGGGCTTTGAAAATACGGTAATACCGGAGTTGGAGCGGGCTCTCTTATCCCGCCATAACATCAACCTGTTAGGGTTGCGGGGGCAGGCCAAAACAAAGCTGGCCCGTCTGATGGTGCACCTGTTGGATGAGTGGATCCCTGTTGTAGCAGGATCGGAGATCAATGATGATCCCTTCAACCCGATTTCCCGTTTTGCCAAAGACCTGATTGCGGAGCAGGGGGAAGACACGCCTATCAGCTGGTTGCATCGGAACGAGCGGTTCTATGAAAAGCTGGCGACTCCCGATGTTACGGTAGCCGATTTAATAGGAGATATTGATCCGATCAAAGCGGCCAATCTCCGCTTGTCCTATGCGGATGACCGGGTTATTCATTTTGGTATGATCCCCCGGGCCAACCGCTGTATTTTTGTGATCAATGAATTGCCCGATCTACAGGCCCGTATCCAGGTTGCTTTATTCAACATCCTGCAGGAAGGGGATATCCAGATCAGAGGGTTTAAATTGAGATTACCCCTGGACCTGCAATTCGTATTTACTGCAAACCCTGAGGATTATACCAACCGTGGCAGCATTGTGACCCCGCTAAAGGACAGGATAGGTTCCCAGATCTTAACCCACTACCCGGAGACGCTGGATATTGCCCGGGCCATTACGGCACAGGAGGCCAACCTTGATGCCCGGCAGCGGGAAGCGATACATATTCCTGCCCTGGCGAAAGACCTGGTCGAACAAATAGGATTTGAGGCCCGGGTGAGTGAGTTTGTGGATTATAAA
>CAZFKK010000353.1:3151-3420 GCA_964519735.1 uncultured Taibaiella sp. | reverse complement strand
CGAATATGAGCCCTTGGCCGAAACCTTACTTCATGTCCGCCCTTTCCTGGATCTGATGGCTCAACATCTTGGAAGAACACCAGTGGTGGGGGCATTGTCCTTTTGGAATAAGAAGAGTGAGGTTGCAGTGAATCCGGTGGAGGGTAGCTGGTTTAAGGGTAGGACGCCTCTGAATTCCTACGAAATATACGAAAACGGAATTCCTGTTAGCTATAAGGAAGAGAATGCGTCCGTAACTGTGATGACTAAGGACATGATCTATTCCCTTT
>CAZFKK010000353.1:0-3141 GCA_964519735.1 uncultured Taibaiella sp. | reverse complement strand
CGAAGGCAGAAATTAAAAAACTTCTGTCTGCGGGCGTTTACCTGGATGCCGAAGCATTGCAACAGCTCAATGATCTGGGATATGGCGATCTCACCGGCTTTGAAGTGATTGCATCAGAAAATAAAGATCGAATAGAAAAGCTGACCGCTCATCCGCTTAACGGGGTGTATGCCGGCAGGCTGAGGGATAACCGGCAGTCCTTTTGGATGGTTCCCGCCTATACTTTCAGGAAAAAGAATGAAAAAGCTCAGATACTTTCTGAATTGATTGACTATAGTGAAAGAACTGTGGGCGAATGTGCCATGGGTATTTTTGAAAACACTTTGGGTGGAAGAATCTGCGTCTCTGGTTATTATCCCTGGACAACGATGGGAAACCTCGCTAAAAATACGCAGATAAAATCTGTTTTTCGATGGTTGTCCAATAATCAGCTTCCCGGATATATCGAATCTTTTCATAAAATAAATATGTGGATCCGTCAGCCAAAGGATGGCAAAATTACGCTTGCCATCAGTAACTCTTCCTTTGACGCTGCTAAAAATGTAAGTCTTATGCTGCACACTAAAAACACAACGATCAGGGTATACGATATGGACTGTAAGGAAACGGTCATATCCTCCTCAGGTACTGATGGCCCTTATAAAAAATTCATTATTCCTCATATAGATGCCTGGCAGATCAGGTTAATAATAAATGAATAGATCTGCTTCATCATAAAAAAAAGTAAATGATCAAATACCTGTTCGCCATAGCGCTCCTCTTCATTCACTACTTGTCCTTTTTAAAAGCGAGGACATTCCCTGATTCAAGCGGCATCTGCACGCAATCCATTTCTCTGAATGGAAATGATTGGAGACTGGCCACCGACAGTGCCAATATTGGCATTCGGGATGGTTGGTTCAGAACACCGCCGGTTTCTTCCTCCAGGCCAACAGCAGTACCTTGGGTGATCCAGGATATTTTTCATAATTATCATGGAGTGGCATGGTACTGGCGCGAATTCACGGTGCCTGAAAAAAAAACCGGAGCAGGCAAATATGTGATCAAATTCCATGCGGTTGATTACCTGGCGGAAGTTTGGTTAAACGGTAAAAAAGTAGGCGCTCATGAAGGCGGAGAGTTCGCCTTTGAAGTGGATATCAGCACCGCAGTAAAATACCGTCAAAAGAATCTACTGGTAGTCAGGGTGTTGAATCCCACCTACGAAGCTATTGATAACATAGCGCTTAAAGAAACGCCTTCCAGTTTAAAGCACCATCCTTATACCAGCAATGCAGTTTACAATTCCGGAGGAATAATTGGCGACGTGGAGTTGCTAACTGTTACGGATATACGCGTTACTGATATGTTTGTTATGCCCGATTGGAAGACAGGCAAAATAAAGATCAGGGCAACCGTATTGAATAGCCAGTCCAAAGCCGTTCCATCATCAAGGATGTCATTCAAAGTAGCTGAAGCAAGGTCGGGTGTTTCACTAATATTGAAAAATACATCGCAAAGATTGGAGCCAGGAAGCAACAATATAGAAGCAGAGATACAGGTTGCTGCCCATAAATTATGGAGTCCTGATGAGCCCTTCCTGTATCGTATTTCGGCTGCGGTGCAATCATCGGCGTGCGTCGAAGAAAAGTCTGTCCGCTTCGGTTTTCGCGATTTCCGATTTGAAAATGGCTATTACCAGCTTAATGGTAAAAGAATATTCTTAATCGGGTGTAATTTTAGCACCCATTATCCCGTAGGGTATACCGTTCCCCTGTATGAAGATATGTTGCGCAGGGATGTTGTAAATATGAAAGCCCTGGGTCAGAACTTTGTGCGCATCCCTTTTGGATGCCCCAACCCGCGCATATTCGATATTTATGATGAGCTGGGCATACTGGTTCACCAGGAGCATTACGGATCCTGGCAGATGAATGAGTTTGGAGGATATTCTTATAAAAGGCCAGACAATATTAAAGATTCGCTGCTCACGCGCTTTGAACGTTCAATCAGCGGGGTGATCGAACGCGACAGGAATCATCCCAGCATAGTGATGTGGGGCGCGTTGAACGAGAATCATGATGGTATTGTTTTCCGAAAGGCTGTGGAGATTCTGCCAAAGCTAAGGGCGCTTGACCCTACACGTTTGATCGTGTTGAACAGTGGAAGGTTCGACCATATTAAAGAGATCGGCAGCATGAGTAGCCCCGGTTCAGCTACCTGGGATGTGGGAGAAGATAAATTAAAAGACTGGCATCCTTACGTGATGATTCCTTACACAGCCAAAGCGCTCGATGAACTGTCGGGTAAAATTCCACAACTTCCCGGACAGAAGATCTATATCAGCGAGAGCGGTCTGTGTTTTCCTATCGACCTGCCCTCAGAACTTGGCGATTACCAGCAATGGGGTAAGCAGGAGTCAGACGATGCCCTGTATTTTAAAAGACAGTTTGATAAATTCATGGTGGACTGGAAGAAGTTTGGATTAAGCGATTGCTGGGTGAGGCCGGAAGACTATATCAGGGCTGCCTATACAACAGCCAATGGGTTGCGCGAAACTGGCGAGGCGGCCATCCGTGCTAATCCAGCCGTTGTTGCATATACTCCTACTAATGGCGTTGCCGATTATAGTATGGGCGAAAGCGTAGCCACCAATTTTCGCAGGTTGAAACCAGAATTAATTCCTTCGGTTTTGCTGGCTAACAGCCCTGTGCGCTGGTGTTTATCAACCGAACCACAAAGTATTTATAATGGTAATAAAATTCAGGTAAGCGCATCTTTTTCGAACCTCGATGTGCTTCGGCCGGGAAAATATCCGGCAACCATACAGGTGGTTGACCCCGACATGAAACCTGTATTTGAAAAGAAGACATATGTTGTTATTGCTGAGGGGCAGAATGAGCCATTTGCACAGCTTATACTAACAGAAGAAATACTAATTAAAGGCAAGCCTGGCAAATACCAGCTCCTCGCCACCTTGGACAAAGGAGGAACGGCAAAAGGAGGGAAAACAGAGTTCTATGTTACAGCCAATGACGTATTTCCCACGCTTCCCAAAGAGATAGTGCTTTGCGGGCAGGATTCTATTGTTTCTGCCTGGCTGAAAACGCATAAGGTGAAAGCGGTTCCGTTTAATAACGGTGTATCTGCCGAAAGGCAGGT
>CAZFKK010000352.1:0-3430 GCA_964519735.1 uncultured Taibaiella sp. | reverse complement strand
ATCCAGAGTTGTTGAGTGTTCCACCATTACCTCCCGGGTTGAAGTCTACCGTTGGAGAACTAAAATAGCCGGTAATGAAAGCATTGCCGTAACGGTCTACGGCGACATCGAACAACCATTCAAAGGCCCCACCGCCAAAAGATCTCGACCACTCAAAGTTGCCTTGGGGATCGTACTTAGCCAGGAATATGTCTGTTTCGCCCAAAGACCGTACAAACCCACCTGTTCCACCTCGATTAAAATCTGCCTGGCCAGTGAAATAGCCAGATTGAAAGACATTACCCTCTACATCCGTGGCCACAGATGCAGCTAATTGCTGGTCTCCCCTCGTAGTTCCCATTACACTCTTAGTCCAGTGAATTTTCTGGGCGAATGCTGCGGGTAGCATAGCTAGTATACAAATTACAGTTATTATTTCTTTAAGATTTAAAATGCAATTTCTCTTCACTTTTTTTGTCTTGTTCATTTTTTTATTTTTTTAAGGATTAAATAATAATTCACCATATTGATGTTTAATAATTTGCAATTCCCATCCCTCAGAGGAGAGCTGGCAAAAAATGTAGTATTATTCATACATAATTTCTTTAGCTAGTAAAAAGCAGGTCAACTAAAGCTTCTGCGCCGATAGTAATGTATATATGTTCTTGGAAATGCTTCTACAAAGGTGTTATTCTTGACAAAGTAATGCAATGGGTATCGGTACCCATTTTGATCATAAACAAATTCGAAACACGAATTTTGGCTACTTTTACAATATTAAACGAGAGTGTAATGTATGATATCCGAATTGCCGCACTCAGAATGATCTTATTTTCTTTGGGTTTGACCATGGTCAGTGGTGCAACAACTCAAGTGAGCGGGCAGTATTCCGAAATTGCCGGGTTTCGTGAATTAACAAAAAGCCCCCTTTACACTACAACACTACGATTAAACAACATCCTGCTCGAGCAAAAGGACATACAACAGTACTTTAAACGTGCTTATGAACTGGAAATGCAGGGCATCTATTCTGAAGTCAATTACTGGTACCAACGTGTACTTGAAGATGCCAACGCTACGAATGCACAGAGAGCCGCTGCACATCGAGGAAGGGCTAAGATATTTCACATCCAGGGTAATTATGTTCAATCCATCGATGAAAGCATGAGATCGTTGTCCAATTGTGAGGATGAATATGGCAAAGCCTATACCAAAATGTTCATGGCCACAACCTACGCTGCAACAGTCGACTATCTCAAATCGATACAACTACTGGATGAATGTGTGCACATCTTTCTGAAAATAAACGATTCACTATCTGTTGGCTGTGCACTGAATACAAAAAGCCTTGTAGAAAACAGTGTAGGTAATTATTTCCAGGCACTTGAAACGTCAAAAAAGGCACGCAGCTATGTGAGGCCTAAAGACAGAAGCGAATTCACCAATGACCAGGACTATATCATCTACACCACGTCGAAGTGTGGTTTTTTTTACACGGCCGCAGAGCATCATTTGGCTTTAAGGCAGGCAGATAGCGCCATTGAGTTGCTAAACGCGACCAGGAATTATTTTGATATACTGCCTGAATATACCAAAGCGTCCATATTGCACGCCATGGGTAAAGCATACACTCTAAAAGAAAATTACAGTACATCTCTACGTTTCCTTAACGAGTCTCTGTCAAAATCAATCCAACACAACTTCCAGGAAGGAATCCTCGTCGGGCACAAACAATTAGCCTTTACATTGTCCTTATTACACAAAGTGGAAGAAGCGTTTGAACACCAAAGCCGGTATATCGAATTGTACGAAAAGGTCATGTCGGCAGCCAATATACAGAAGATAAGCCAGCTACAGAGTAGTTATAACCTGGAAAAAAAGAATAAGGAACTTGCAGAAAGCCAACTCTCCCGTGCTCAGAGTGAAGCCAGGTTAGAGAAAAGAAATGATCAATTCAAAATGGTGATGCTTACGATGGTCTTGTCGGGTATCGCCATCGGCATTTTTCTGAGGAACCAATACAACAAAAACCGGTACCTCCATACGCAGCTTCAGGCCACTAAAGCCCGGCAAGAAAAAACCATGATAGAAGCCTCTTTGCTCGGAGAGGAAAAAGAAAGAGAACGCATCGCTCAGGAATTGCATGATATTGTAGTCAGTGAATTAGTAGCCGCTCATTTGAACCTTAAAAATATAGGCCATACCATTCCGGAGCTTAACAGGTCCGGTACTTATGTAAAAGCGATCCATCAACTTTCGGAGGCTACACAAAAATTACGCTTTACCTCCCACAACCTCATCCCCATATCCATAAAACGCAAAGGCTTAATAAAGTCTATTGAGGATCTGGTGGACAGGATGAATATATCCGGAAGCGGATTTCACTTTCAATGCTTGGGGGAGCATGTCAAACTAAATGCCCATTCAGAAAAGCTCTTATTTTCTATTGTCTCGGAGCTGCTGCAGAATGTGATGAAGCATGCATTCAGTACGCGGTCGCTGGTTCAACTGTGCTATCATACAGACTCCCTGGATATAACGGTGGAAGACAACGGCATCGGCTTTAAGCGACAACAATTGGAACATAGCGCAGGAATCGGATGGCAGAATTTACGCAGTAACGTACTTGCGCTGCAGGGCACTATCGATGTGCAAAGCGTGGAAAGTGCAGGCACTACAGTATTTATAGAAATCCCGATTACAGAAAACTTATAAACCCGGAAAGAAATTATGCAAACGAAAATTACCATAGCAGACGACCACCACCTGATCGTTTCCAGCATACGCACCATGCTGCTCCATTCCGGGCGGTACCATATTTGCGGCGCCTTCCATTCGGGCGCAGACCTGCTACATGGGTTAGAGCAACAACAACCGGAAATTCTTATACTGGATTATCATTTACCGGATAGCAATGCATTTAGTTTGACCCGGCAAATAAGATATAGGTTTCCTGAAATAAAAATTCTGGTATTAACGGGTTTTGATAAACCGGGATTATGCAAAAATATGTTGGCCAACGGATGCCTGGGGTATTTGTTGAAAACATCGACCAATGAAGATACCCTGATGGATGCCTTACAAACCATTGAAAAAGGAAAAGTCTATCTGGACAAATCCATTAAAGAGGATATTGACCACGATATACGGCACACGGAAAAATATCATTATCAATTAACCTCACGCGAAATGGAAGTATTACGTTGTATCGTAGAAGAAATGAGCAGCCAGAAAATTGCACAGCACCTGTATATCAGCAAAAAGACGGTAGATAAACATCGGGCCAGTATACTCTTGAAAACGGGCGCCAAAACACCCTGGGGGTTAATGAAATTAGCGCTGGAGCTTAAGTTGGTGTAAGGAGCGTTAAGCGATTAGCGTTAAAGGGTGCAGGATGTTAAAAAGTATCCTAAAGAAGCCTGGAATGTAAAATGTTTAGGGTTATGACCCT
>CAZFKK010000351.1:0-3430 GCA_964519735.1 uncultured Taibaiella sp. | reverse complement strand
GTCAAATTGTGTCAACTTTTTTTAGGAGGGGACATGCGGCATCGGCGAACCAGGACAATCCATCGGCAGGCAAGAATACGACATCGACGGACCACGATGCGCCATCGATGACCATGAATAGGCCGTTGTGGACCGGGGATGCCGTGTCCATGAACATGATCGCTTCGTTCTGGGGCATGATGGCTCCTTCGACGGACAGGGATGCCGTATCGATGACTGTGAAGAACGCATCCTGGTCCCTCGGCGACGTCAGCTGGTCTGTCGACAACGTCAACTGGTCCGTCGGCAACGCGAAGAGGTACGGGGAAATGGTAGTATCGGAGCTCCAAAGGAGGTTAGTGTCAGTATACAGCTGGCCGCGAGCACTGAGGTCGAGCCTGATGGCAAGGCTTGCCCTTGCAGTGCTAACCATAACTATCTCGTCTCTGGAACTACGCAATTGCGAGGAACGAAGCAATCTCTGAGCACATCTTATGGCCCACGAGCCCCCGTTAACCAGCAGCCTGTTTTTTGCGCGCGTTAGCGGAAGGCTCTTTGGTGGTTTAAGATGGAGTCGTCTAAAAAGGCAGACGAGTTGTCTGAGAATTCAATATTTGAACACCCTAGCTGTAGGAGGGTACGAATAAAAATAACAAAAAACACAAGAGGCTGACCTTTTTGGACAGCCTCAGTTGGGTGTTATAGATAGTACCTACGACCAGGTGGGTTTAAGCCGAAATTGGATTTAGTAAAAATGATACCATACTGGAATCGTCTAAACCACCGCCCTTACAGCTTCTTTTCGAAAAATCTTACTCCTTATACATTATTCCTTCAACGCATCTATAAAACTTCTGAACCTCAAAATTTTGTCACTGTTTTTTTTATTGAAAAGCAGGTGTTCAAAATCCCTTTGTTTTACTTTCAGGTCTATGGTTTTAAGACGCTCATTGATAACTTCTTTTAACGCTTGCAGATTACTGATCTCACAGCGTTTTACAAGAAAATTATAATCCGGCTTTGCCTGTGCCAGTAAAAACATCAGGTCATAAAAATCACGTCCTTTAGAGCGGGCTAACATGGCGGCTATTTTCATGCTGCACAATACATTGTCAGACGGAACAGGAAACGGAAAGAAAAAGCCGCAGCCGTTTATATTAACAATAACAGGTTCATACGCTACTTCTTGATCTTGGCTTTCAACTTTTATCAGGAAACGTTCTTCTATATGTCCGCTCAATCCCATATCAAACAGCAATTCGGGAAAATGGATACTTCTTCTGAAAGCGGTGAGTTTTGGGTTGTGTTTATCCCTTGTTTCCACCCGCCAGCCCGAACGTTCTAAAAACAGGATAACACTATCTGTCATTTCCAAAAACTCTTGTTCAGAAAAGTTTTTACAATCAAAATCCAAATCTTCGGAAAATCGGTCTATGCCTTTTACCAGGCGAAGGTTGGTGCCACCGATGAAAACGGTTTTCTGTACATAATGTGTGGACGACAGGTAGTCCAATATCAGCAACTGCAAATACTCTTTGACCATTTGCTTGTAAAAAACAGCATTATCCCGTATCTGAGCAGGGAAATAATTTTTTATTTGCGCTATGCTTATCATAATTCGTATGTTTTAAAAAGCAGCTTCACCCTGTGGTCAAGTGCATTGCTTTGAAATGTAGCACTGTATTCCTGCAACAAATCCTTTTTTAAATCACTATGCAAATAATCTTCATCTAACCGCAATGCTTCTATTTCCTGCATATTGTTGTAAAACGGGTACAGGTACAACAAATCAAGCAGCGCTTTTTCCGGGGTAGCAAACTGTAGGGCACGCTTGTCTGCTATGGGCTTTAATTCATAACCGAACATCAAGCTCTCTTTTACGTTTCGGTAAGAATATTCCCCCAAATCATTGGTAAATGAAGCTGTTTTCAGAGAGGTCACACTGGTGATTTGTACTACTGCTTCCGGTATCATGCCATAAAAAGCCAATGCTGTATGGAGGCTTATATAAGAGGGACGGTATATGCGATTGGCAAAATAAAGTGCATAGTCGTTTTTTCCTTTATATTCTGAAAATGCAAAATATCCTTGCCTTAGCCGTACGAGGTAGCCTTTCCTTGCCCAACGGGTAAGATTGTTCCTGTCAAAATCTGGCTTCCACGCATACACCTGGTGAATACTAAAGCACGCCAGGGCAAACATCTTATCCTTAAATTCCAGAAAATTCACGTTTGTTTCTGTTTTGCAGCAAAAATAATGAATTTTGGAAACAAAAAAAAGACACATGCAAGGATGCGTGCACCGGCAGCGAGTTTTTAGCGAGTGTTAAGCAGAGGTATATGGCATAAAAACTTGAGGTAAGTTTGGCGTGCGCCAACTGGGGCTTCCTCATGGATATTTATGATAAAGCTGAGCAGGCTACTATTTCTGATAAAGATTTACAGTCTGATATTTTCAGCAACCGTTTTACGGTACGCTGGTTCAGAACGAAGTAGGTACTGATATAATTGACTGAAAAACCCTCTCGGGAGAGCTTATGTAATTAGTGGTAGGCCATAAGTTTCGACAAATACGATGTCAGGGTCAATTTTTATTCGCAACTGCTCCCATTCTCCTAGTAATAAAAAGCCGGATAGCATGTATAAATTATTACTTTCTTTTTGAAAAACGATCGCAAGGGGGCAGGATCCTGTATAATTTCGGAGGAATGGACTATAATGTGGCGCCCCGAGTGGATACTACGGTACATTTTGCGCAAGAGGCGCCCTATGCTTTCCAGGCCCTTTAGGCACATGCGTCCACGTGTGCCTAAAGGGCACTTCGTTCCATTCCAGGAACTCATTTCAATATATCATGCCCTAACTTATCCCTTTTGGTCTGCAGGTAAAATTCATTGTACTGGTTGGGCATAATTTCAATCGGAACCGTATCCACAATCTCAATACCATAGCCCAGGAGCCCGGCACGTTTACGCGGATTATTGCTCATCAGCCGGAGCTTTGAGATACCCAGGTGGCGCAGGATCTGCGCGCCTACGCCGTAATCCCGCTCATCCATTTTGAATCCAAGCGCCAGGTTAGCCTCCACCGTATCTTTACCTTCTTCCTGTAGTTTATAAGCTTTCAGCTTATTGATCAGGCCGATACCCCGGCCTTCCTGGTTCATATACAATACACAGCCTTTTCCTTCGCGTTCTACCATTTCCATGGCTGCCTGCAACTGCTCTCCGCAATCGCAACGCAGCGAGTGTAAAATGTCTCCGGTAAAGCAGGAACTGTGCACCCGCGTCAATATCGGCTCATTTTCCGTCCAACTTCCCTTGATCAGGGCCAGGTGCTGCTCCCCGGTATTCTTCTGACGGAAAGCCACCAGCTCAAACACACCATGTTTGGTAGGCAATTCTATTCTTACTTCTTCCTCGATAAGACTTTCCTTTTCCAGCCGGTAGGCG
>CAZFKK010000350.1:0-3455 GCA_964519735.1 uncultured Taibaiella sp. | reverse complement strand
TCTAATCGGGATCGTTCTATTCCGAGTTAAAATTGTATTAGGATCCGTATCGAAATCCCGTGTTCCTTTAAATCCTCCAGAGATGTAAACAGCCCCGCCCGAACGATCACATGCTATTTGGCTATATACCACATTAGTAGCCTCCACATATTTTACCCAATTCAATCCACCATTCTCTGCATCCAACTTAGCTACAAAAGTGGTATAATCAAATATACTGGCAACGACCAGGTGTGTTCCCGGTCCGGGGTCGAAATCCACTGTTCCACTAATAGACCCTGTTATATAAACGGCATTATTATTATCTACAGCAAGAGAAGTGCCCGCATTAAAGGCAAAGTCTTGTCCTGCAAAATGAGATACCCATACAAAGCTCCCACTGGAATCTAATTTGCATACAAAAGGATCTATAAAAACAGTTTGCAGGTAGGCAGTGCCCGGCCCTGGATCGAAATCAACGTCGCCAGCGAACATGTCACAAAAATAACCGGTCGTATAGATATTGCCTGCAGCATCTACAGCGATATCTATAATTACGGATCCCTGAGTTCCATAAAAGGTTTTGACCCATATCAATTCGCCCGCAGCAGTGAATTTTGTGATATAAGCATCTTGACCGCCAGCAGTGAGATTAGACACACCGGGTCCCGGGTCAAAATCTACAGTGCTCATAAAGCTCCCGGCAGTATATACATTGCCTTCCGCATCGGTAGTCACCGCATTGCCATTGATACTGTACGGGGATGACGTGCTCAAACTTTTGGCCCATTCAAACTTCTGAGCCTGCCCATGTGATTGCTCACTTAGCAATGTGCACATGATCACGAATAAAAATAAAGGAATAAGGTATTGTAATCGGTTCTTCATAAAAAAGGTAAATTAAAATTAAAAAATGAGTTTATTTTTTGTTTTAGGATTTACTTCGTTAAAGGTTTATCGGCGACCGGATTTTAGGCAAACTTTGTTGCATACGGATATGGATTTTAGTAGAACCGAAAAAATTTATTGTTGGAGGATTGCTTCATCTCTACCTTTCTTCCTTTTTATGGTTGCTTGCATTGCCAATTATTTTTTTCTTCTAGTTTATTTAATTTGTGTTGAAGAATGAATATTTTATTTATTTTGAGGACCGCTTCATTTTGCTTTATCGCTATTTTCGGTATATTTACTTTAGTTAAAAAAGGCCTTAAATCCTTTTATTCTGTTTCAAAGATACTTTTCGGTTTCAGAGCAAACAAGAGGCTTTTTGTGCCATATTTATTTTTCGCATTCTTAGTAAGCTGAACAATAATCATATAATTGAAAAATAATTCTTCCCATTATTTTATTTTTTGTTGCCGGTGGGTCCTTTTTTTAGGGCTGGCCTGCGCTAGCCATACAGGCAATAGCCAGGAAAGTTTCCGGATCAGCAACCAGTTGAACGAGGCGTTATGGCTACAGGATACGGCTGCGATCGACAGGTATATTCAATATGCACGGCGACTCAAGAAGCAGGGCGACGAGCGCGAAGAAGGGATATGGCGGGCCAGCCTGGCCAGCAGCAAAAGGTTAAAGTATGAATCAGGAGTCAAAAATTCCTTAACCGGCCTGGCCGAAGTATATGTAGCCAAAGAGCAATATGAACAGGCCATAAAACTGTACCGGGAAACGGCCCTCTTCTGCCAGGAGATTCCTTCTCTAACAAACGCTGTGCCGCTTATATATAATAATCTTGCAAATGTATATCTTAAAACAGGGAACCTGGAAAAAGCCATTCCTTATTATAAACAAGCTGCCTCGCTTACGGAAACTCATGAGGTTAGGAATTCCGGAGAGATCTATAACAACCTGGCTGGTGTATTAATGCAATTAAAAAGCTATGACCAGGTATTGTCTTACCTTGATAAGGGAGGGCAACTGGCTCTTCAAGAAAGTAATTATCATACCCTTGTGGCGGTATATACTAATAAAAGCATTTATTATTTTGAAACCGGCAAATGGGCAGAAAGCCTGGATGCAGCCCTTAAGGCCCAGGAAGTTGCCCGGCAACATGACCTGGGTCAGCTGGAATATATCAGCCTGGTCCACCTCGGCGAGCTTTACCGGCGCCACAAAGATCCCCGGAAAGCCCTCAGTTACCTCCTGCAGGCCCAAAAAATAAAAGAAAAAGCCATACCTTATTACCGGAACTATGTCGCTTTCGTTTCCGGTAATGTGTACCTGGACCTAAAAGAATATGATAAAGCTATTGATTACCTGGAACAGGCAGTAACCGCCGCTAAAAAGGGCGGCGCCAACACGCAGGTACAAGATGCTTACCGGGGCCTGGCACAAGGCTATGAGGCCAAAGGAGACTACCGGCAGAGCCTGATCAACTACAAAGCTTTCTGGACCATGCGGGATAGCTTGGAAAGTATAGCGATCAGAAACGATATCGCTGCCTGGAGCTTAAAATACCGCACCGCAGAAAAAGATAAAAAAATGCTGAGTGACCAGCTACTCATCAATAAACAAAAAGAAAACATCCGCACTAAAAATAACTGGATCGTGGGTATCTCCCTGGGAGCTACTTTACTGATTGTCCTCCTTTATGCCTTCTTTCGCATCAACCATCATAAGCAACGCTTAAAAATGAGCGTACTGCAGCAACAACAGGAGATAGATCAATTGAAAGCCATGATCACCGGGGAGGAAAAGGAAAGAGAACGGATGGCCCGGGAGCTGCATGACGGCATTGGGGGCATGCTGGCCGCGATCAATATGAACCTGTCTTCCGCCTGGGCAATGCAGGAGGATGCAGCGGGTAAGGAGCGGCTGCATAAAATCCTGGATATGCTGAAGGACACCAGCAGCGAGGTACGCAAGACGGCACATAACCTGCTCCCGGATGTGCTGACCCGGTATAGCCTGGAACAGGCTTTGATGATCTATTGTGAGCATATTAATATCGGCAATGTACTGCAGGTGGATTTCGAGTTTCATGCCCAGATCGAGGACCTGGATAAATCCATCGAACTGATCCTGTACCGCATCAGCCAGGAACTGCTGCAAAATATCCTGAAACATGCCCATGCTACCACGGCCTGGTTGATGATCAAACAACTGGACCAAAAATTAAGTATTATTGTGGAGGATAATGGAAGTGGTTTTGCTCCTGAGGAGGAAAATAACGGCTATGGATTGCTCAACCTGCAATACCGGGTCAAAGCGCTGGAAGGTAATTTACACATGCAATCTGACATCGGCCAGGGCACCACCATCCATATTGAATTTGATCTGGACAAATTAAAAACAAAATCTTCCCTGGTATGATGATAAATATTGCCATAGCTGATGACCATCCCATGATCATCCAAACTTTCCGACTTTTGACACAAAATACTTGTTTCCCAATTGGGAAATTCGTACCTTTGACAAAAAGATGAATGAAGCCAAACTTTGACATAGAATTATTACCCGAAGCGATTGAGTTTTTA
>CAZFKK010000349.1:332-3470 GCA_964519735.1 uncultured Taibaiella sp. | reverse complement strand
CTTCATCATAACAAGCTTTGATTTTTTCCCGCCAGTTATAAATAATACTATCTGTGAACCGCTTGTCTTCCGGTGCTAGGAAATCGTAACTACCTTTTTCATTAGGAAGGCCAACCACCAATGGGGATGACGGGGTTAGCTGTATATGTACCAGTTCCTTTTCTTTATAATTGCTGAGCGGATTGGCGATACTTTCTATGGACGTTACCCTAAAGCTGGCACGCGATTCTTTATCTGCTATATCGATCTGCTCGGATTGAAACAAGCCCTTCACAAAATTTTCAGCGGCTTGCGGTAAATGAAACGCTACAGATAAGTTGACTTCGTCACTTAATAGGCGCAGGCGATCGCCTTCAATTTTAAAAGGAACATTGATCTGGGAAAAAGAGAAAAATTTAAAGCCTTTGCCATAGCCTTGTTCGTGGAGGAATGCTGCATACTCTTTATCCCCTTTGGCTATAATACGATACAATGCTGAACTTAGCGGATATTGATAATTGAAGGGTAACAGGGCATGGGGAACCCTGCTATGGAGTACCAATTTAAATTTCATAGTTAAAGGGGGCATTAAATCTTTCTATTTTTGGCAAAGCAAATATTCCACTGTTGCTTTTATTATACTTTTGAAATAACACAAATCTGCGAAAAATATTTTAATTTACTTTAACTTAATCATAGTTTTTTCTTAGGCTACATCTATAGTTATAAAAATGCCGCCTCATTTTAGGAGACGGCATCTATCTTTTAACTGAAATTGTTTGATTATTACTTCCTTTCTAATAGCTGCTCCAGCTTCTCACCTTTTCAATAAGCGCCATTAGTTAATTGCAACATTGCTTATGCAAAAAAAGAATTGAAGACAGGGTAATATAACACATGCTACCCTCTCCCCAAACCTCTCAGGAAATTAACGTGTGCCCGGATCGCTTTATTAACGGTAGGATATTCAATATATTCCAATTGGTACTCCTGGCATACCGACTTCACAATTTTACTGATCGCCGGGTAATGGACATGGGAAACTTTAGGAAACAAATGATGTTCAATCTGGAAATTCAAACCGCCGACGATCCAGTTCACTACTTTATCCTTGGTCGCAAAATTAGCGGTGGTTTTTATCTGGTGAGCGGCAAACTCATCAGGCAATTTATGAGTATCCACATCAGCTACAGGGAAATGCGCATCTTCTACCGTATGGGCCAACTGGAACACGATGCTCAGGATAAAACCGCCTACAAGGCTAAGTACCAGGAAACCTACCAACCAGGGCAACCAGCCGACCACGGCAATCGGAATCACGATAAATATAGCCGCATGCCATACTTTAACTATCCAGAACTGGATATGCTCTGCAAGGGACATTTTCTTCAACGGCATAGCACCGATCTTCCGGGAAAAATATTTATTGTAATCACTGAAAAATACCCAGAAGATATACATCATCATATACAAACCTACAAAATAGATGTGCTGAAACCGGTGCACCTTATAGTGCTTCTGGGTCGGGGCCATTCTCATTAAGGCTCCGATTTCAATATCATCATCCACACCATCAACATTGGTATAAGTATGATGGATCATATTATGCTTCATATTCCACATAAACTGGCTGGCGCCGAGCATACTGCTGGAATACGAAGCTATTTTATTGATCAGCTTATGCTCGCTGAAGCTGCCGTGGCCGCCGTCATGCATGACATTGAAACCAATGGACGCTACGATGAAGCCCAATAAAGCACATTCCAATAGGCCCCAATACCATGCCGGCTGGGCGATGAGTAAATGCAGGTAAATGGCTATAAAACCGCCGATCAGCACGAATGCTTTATGCCATAAGGCAAAATTGCCGGTCTGTTTAATATTATTATCGGTAAAATATTGCTGTACACGCTGTTTCAACTCACTATGCAAGGAATTTTTTACACTAGGGAACTTGGGAATTGGAATCGTGGTGGACATGAAATAATTTAAAAAAAGAAATAATCGCAAAGGTCCGACTTATTTTTGAGAGTACCATAGCTGTTTAATTACATTAACAACCAGGAGTTTACAATGATACGTAAAGGTTTGAGCCTAAAAATCAGGAGCAAAGCGGTGACAGCACTTAAATAAAAACTACTTTTGGCTTTATTAAAGGAAACGGGCAACCCGTTGTGACAGAAGGGAAATGAATGTCGCTTCCCTTTTAAGATTTAATCGTACCATAGTGGAATTGAAATGGCAAAATCCTCATAAAGGCGTTTCCGCCTATGTGTAACTATGCCCGTTTGTGCTTTGGAACGATACGATATCATGAGATTTTCGGTAATACGGCATGCGGTCATGCTATTTCTTGCCCTATGTTGCATGGAAATAGCTGTCCGCGCGCAAGCTCTCACCCTGCATGTGCACCCTGTAGATTCAGGCAGCGCAGGATGGCAGCAAAAATCATGGGCGCAACCCCGAAAATTCAACAACCAGTCTGAAGCTCAGGACTACCTGCGTCAACTGATCCCGCAATTACAGGAAGAAGGTTTTCTGGCCGCTTCCTTAGACAGCTTGTACCCGACCGACTCTATGGTGCATGCCTGGGTCTATATAGGCAAATCGTACCGGTGGGCCCGCCTTTCCCTGGACGCTATCCCCAAAGCATTACTGGACCAGGCCGGGCTCAGGCAAAGGGACTGGGAGGGCAAGGTGATCAGCCCGAAAAGGATGGCAGCTTTGAGTGAGAAACTGCTCGGGTATTGTGAAAACAATGGCTTCCCCTTTGCCCATACCGTACTGGATAGCATCACGCCGCAACCGGATGGCCTGCAGGCTGCATTAATACTGGACATGGGGAAACTGACCAGGATAGATACGATCATCGTGAAAGGAAATGTGGAGATCCATCCCGGTTTCCTTCAGAATTACCTGGGGATAAAACAGGGCGCTCCTTATAATGAAAGCGCGATAAGGCTGATCAGCAAAAGATTGAGTGAATTGGCCTTTATCCAGGAAGCCCAACCCTGGCAAATGCATTTTACCATTGACAAAAATTCCCTCTCTTTATTCCTGAAAGAAAAAAAAGCCAACCAGCTCAATGGCCTCATCGGCCTGCAGCCCAATACGGTAGAAACCGGCAAATTCATGTTTACCGCCGACATTCTATTGGGC
>CAZFKK010000349.1:0-322 GCA_964519735.1 uncultured Taibaiella sp. | reverse complement strand
CTTTCGGCTATGGAGAAAGCATCGCGGCTACTTACCAAAACCTGCAGTTCCAATCGCCGCGCTTCCATATCGATGCTACCCTGCCCTACCTCCTGGGTACTCCTTTTGGCCTGGAAGGCTCCTTTGACCTTTTTAAACGGGATACTTCTTTTCGCAGAACGACCTTTGAAGGCGGTATTGTTTACCAGTTGAATGCCCAGGATTACGTAAAAGTGTCTTACGAGGTCATGAGCAATAAACTGATCAGTGCGGATACCCTCTATGTGATCCGCAATCATATCCTACCGGAACATGTGGATGTGCAGACGCAAGGGGTCGGCCT
>CAZFKK010000348.1:0-3488 GCA_964519735.1 uncultured Taibaiella sp. | reverse complement strand
AATATTTTTATCCACATTTTTTGGTTTCTTCAAATCAAAAAACTACCGAACTATTAATCTTAATGATAGTCAAGATAATCAAGTAACTATCTTCGTATAGCAGGGCTACTACTGCTTCTTAAAGAGCCACGAATAAAAAGTGCTTTTTTGGCCCGTATTATCCTGTTCCATAAAGCTGATTTTAATTGAATTTTTAGTCAGGTATTCCAGGTTGACGATCCTATGGTAGTTGGTTCCTGGTGCCACTGCCCAAAAGAAAATGCGTTCCTGGTTGGGATCTGCGTCCCAATAAAAGGCATAACCGTTTGGTGTGCTGCCACCAGCGCCATTCTTTTTGAAATATTTGACAAAGGCAGCTTCTGCAAAGAAACCTTCCACACGGATCTCATTGAATACATCGTTCTCTACGTTGGTCGCTTTAATAAAATCTACTGCACCCATTTGGGGACCGCTTATATCACTAAGTATCGTCCCCTCCAGATCCGTTTGCGTTTCCTGATAGTCTGTTAGGGCCCAATGGCCCGCAAGTTTATCCGTTTGCTTTACCAAAGGATCTTTTTTGCAGGAATTTGCTCATCGGCAAAAGCTTGGGCAAATTGCATACATTGCCTCAATTGCTTTTCGCCCCAACCTTTACCATACGAAGTAGTTAATTGTTGGGCAACAGAAGCGACCACCTGTTTCCCATATTCCGCTCTTTCATTGTCCAATACCTCATCATTGATGTGCTTACCCACCTTCCAATATAGCAGCGTGATTTCAGCATTTACCGCCACAGCAACTTGCTGTCTGCTTTGTTCAATCAGTTCTTTGATGGAAGCAAATAGTGGATTATGCTGTATGGAATTGCTCATTGGTTAAATTTAGTAAAATATTGAATTTTATGCTTGTCCTGCAGGGCGGTTCAGACATTGCAGGATTATCCATGCCTGGGGTCTGATTCAAATCCTCCGCAGGAGTTGCGAATGTTTTAAAAGTAACTTGTTGGTTATGAAAGACGGTTACTCACAAGTCAGCTGCTGAAGAAGCTTCAGAGAATCGAGTTTCGTTACTAATATTTTACCACTTTTATAGATTGCCTTAGCCGGCCATCCTGATCTTTTATCTTAAGCAGGTACAATCCCGAGGCCAGTTCCTTCAATGTAATCATATTTTCATTATTCACTTCTAGAAGAAGGTTCCCTGCTATACTCCACAGGCTTGCATGAAATTTCACTGAGCTATGGATGTACAGTACATCCCGAGAAGGATTGGGGTAAACCATAATATCCGATGCCGTTAGAGAAGGATCCGCCAGCCCGGAATTGGTTATCTTATAAATATCCGACAATCCGGTACAGCCCTCTTTATCATTGACTTCAACCGTATAATTCCCATTTTGACTCACTTGCAATTCGCGCCGGGTAGCACCCGGTATCCTCGTCCCATTTAAATACCATTGATAAGTATCATAAGCCAGCATTGTACTCAGCTCGAAAATATTGACCATAATGATCGGTGGCACAAATTTACCACCACGGAATCCTGTCCTATTGCTATTGACCCAATAAGTACCTGGAACATTGATCTGACGTTGGTTACCTGTATAGCCATCCTGCCAGTAATAGTAATTATAACCCGGTGAGGCCTTCAGCTCCAGGCTAAACTGATTGGCACAGATCAATGTATCCATAACAAGGCTTCCTCTATTGTCCTCCATAAAAGGATATACAATTTCATTGCATATACCATATTCAGAATAGGTGCCTGTCAATAAGATAATAGATGCAGAATCCATGCCACAGGCATCGCCTCGCAAGTTGGGATTATTGATCGTGCTTAAATGCTTTGACGAATTACCTCTTGCAGATCCTACAAAAATAGTATCTCTATATAATCGCAAACCAAAAGGATCGAATGCACCTACCATACCAGTATATGAAAGGATGAACATAGACGTGTCAATTGCTATCGGATCATAAATGCTGATATCAAACTGGGCAATATATCCCAAATTTTTGTCTCCCATAGTGGCCAGATATAATTTAGAATTATCTGGAGAAAAAGCAGCAGAAACCGACCCGCCGAGAGGACCTGATTTTTTTGGATTCTCCAGAATTAGAGGATCATAGACTTTCCCGGTATTAGGATCAAACTTGTAAAGAAGACATTGCTTTTTTGCATTAGATCCGGAATGGACAGAAGTAATAAAAATTCTTTCTCTGCTGGGAGAAACAGCCATAGGTTCCCCTCTGTACCAATAATTTGTATCCGGTCCCGTAGGGCCAGAAAGCACATAATTTAGATTGATACCCTCTTTGGTAATATGAAAAGCCAGGAATTCCGGCCGATTTATCTTATGAACCATCAACCAGATATCACAATTGTTACCTGGTATTGCAATTACCGCTTCCGATATTGGACCTGTATTTAAAGAAATTGTCTTTTGTCCGGACCTGACATCCCCCAGCCCATTATTTAATGACATATCTACAATGGAATAGTATAAATTCGGAGCTGGCTTCGAGATGCATGGTATTGAGAATACATAGTAGACACCTGGCGAATCAATTACCGGAACGATACAAGTTTGCATAGTGCTATTACACCATTGTTCCTGTAACAAAGAATCGCCGTTAGGCATTACCTGGTGATTACGATCATAGGCTTGTTCCCCACTACTTGCCAAATAAAACAGCAACTCTCCTGTTACCGGATCACAGGCAGACGCCGTACCTTCCATCGACGTTGCACCTGTTTGTATAGGAACAGGCCGCCCGCTGTTGAAATCCAACCCTGCATATTTACCAAATACCCAGACACTGTTAGCCCGGATAAAGTTTTTCTGCTCATTATATTGTTTCTGAGCCCAAAGACAAGAGTGGATCAGGCTTAACAAAGTCAGGCAACTTAAAAGCTTAAACTTAGTCATGACAGAAATAATATTTTTAAAAATATACAACGGCAAACTTAAGAATAAGTTCCGCTTTGGGAACTTCCCTAGCACTCATCCACAAGGGCATGAAAATTGTCGATATTTTGTTGTCTTTGAGTAATTATACAATTAGTGCTACTGCCAAATATCCGAAATTTAATTCAAGTATCATAATTTTATAAATTATCATTTCCCAGTATTTTCTCGTTTACTGCACGATACTCATCGACAACCTTTCTTAGAATAAAAATCATACCAAAGATTATTACTACCAAAAGTGGGGAAGAATTGGTCATTAGGCCAGCGATTACGGTGATTTTAGACAAACTTTGCTCCAATAAGTGGGTCTGCAAGGCAAAAAGCAATAGGATAATGATTGATTTCAATCTCAGATTTTGTATTAGGGTAATTAGCTAATACCCGTATGTACAGGTAGAACAGGCTATAAATGTTAACAGGTAGCCTTATTTCGGATCATTTTGCTCATACATACGGGTACATTCCTTTAATTTTACCCACTATATTAACTCTATTTAGTCAAATTAAGATTTTTGAATTTTTTAGGGACGAAACG
>CAZFKK010000347.1:0-3507 GCA_964519735.1 uncultured Taibaiella sp. | reverse complement strand
ATGTGACCCATAAGGCTGATGGCGCGCTGGCCGTTTTACTGAGCTCCGGGTTCCTGATCTCGAATTATCCCAAGGCCGGCAACATACCGGAAATTGTACGCGGCATCTTCCTCAGGGACGGTCGCCAGAGCGGACAGTTGCGCCTGGACTTTAGTAAACAGAAAAATGTGTTGCTGTACGAATACCGTTATGGTTACGAATTCGACGCAGACAACCAGTTGATATGGAGTGAAAACCTGGTTACTACCTCTACTCAGTCCAATATCATCGCACCGGTAGTGCCTTTACAGCGCTACATGGTACAGGTACGTGCAGTCAATGCGCATGGCAAATCCGAATGGGGTGATGCCGTTGCCCATGTGGTGCGTTAACCCTTCCCTGCACCCGGCAGGCTCCGTAGGTTTGCCGGGTGTTTTTAATTCATTTTAAAACAATACTAGCTATGTCTGATTTCCTATTCCTGCCCCTTAAGGGGTACACGAGGCCGCCCTTGCGTTGGCCTGCCTTTACTTACAGGCTGGCCCTTAGCTGCGCCTTCATCTTCATCCTGTTCCTGTATTGCGGTCCCTTGCTCCGCCGGGCAGATCCCGTAGCCGCCGTTGTGGATCCTGGCGTGCTCAGCCTCCTGGTGCTGGCCACACTCTCTTTGCTCCTATTTATCAGTATCAGCCTTTGGTTGCTGGGCCTTATCTGGCCGGTGTTCAGAGACTACCGTCGTTATCATTTTTCCTCCAATTTTAAATCATTAACCCCGTGGCAAAAAATAGCTTTTTTTATGGTCGCCTTCTTTCTATTGTTGTTTGCCTTTATCTGCTGCCTGGCGGCCGTGTTTTAGGGCAAGGGCATATGTCGACCGTATTCCTGGAGCTCCAAAAGGATACCGCAGTTCCCGGCAGGTACAGGTTCGCAGACGATGAACTATCCTTCCGTACCCGGTTGCTCCGGATTTCCGGCAAGGAAGTGGGCGTTCGGGAAGCCACCGGACACAATGACGGCGAGCGGGTAGAAGCCTTCCTGGCTTATACGGGCTTAGGCAAAGGCTATGAATGGTGTAGTGCGTTTGTGTGCTGGTGCTACTATAGCGCAGGCCGTTCCCAGCCCCGGAATCCCTGGAGCCCGGCATTATTTCCCCGGGCTCGGGTGATCCGCACCTATGGCAAAGCCACCGGGGAAATTCCGCAACCCGGGGATGTGTTCGGTACCTGGAACAGTACTATGAAGCGCATCGCGCATGTCGGGTTGGTGGAGGCCTGGGGCGACACTTATGTAGTCACGGTAGAGGGTAATAGCGGAGATGCGGTACAAAGAAGGAGACGGGTAATCTCCAGTATTCACCAGGTCGCGGATTGGGTAAAGTAGCCGCTTTCCAGGGTTTTCCGGTTCACCATCAAAAAATCAATTTTATGAAATCACGTTATTGTTATCCTATAGGCTTCCTCCTGCTCTGCAGTTGTGGCAGCCAACAGCACCTCCGCCAGCACAGCGACACACAGCACCAAAGCCAGCGGCAATACGAAGAGGTGGACAGCCTGCGCATCGAGGCGCAGCATACCCGCTTGTACCTCAGCACAGAGGATCAATTGGTGCAAACCGTCCTGGAACCGGAAGGATGGTTCCAAATCACGCCGGAGGAGGGATTCCGGGGAAAGGCCTCTAAAGTGATCATCAGGCAGGTGTACCGGTCCGCCACTAGCCAAACAGACAGCGGCAAGCTGCAGCTATCAAAAAACACCCGGGTGCATACGAAGGAAAACAACCGGAGCAAAGAACATATGAAGACAAAGGAAAAGAAAAAAGGGTCCGGTTGGACCCTCCCGGCACTGTCGCTGCCGATACTCTTCCTGGTCCTCCTGCTGGTCCTGCTCCAGGAGCGCAGAAAGCGCTAAAGCAGGCTTCCGGCATTGATGTTTAAGTGGAGAACAACATCTCCGGTTCTGGCGAACCCGGTTTGTTGTTCTCTTTACCCTTTACTCATATCCTGCCCTTTCTTATGCTTTCTTTTAGGGCTTCCTGCAAAGCTTCTTCCGTAATCAAATCTCTACGTGCAAGAGAAGATTCCACTTTAATAATGCCCTCCCTTTTATAACGGTCATAGGTGCTTAAGCTGATATTCAGCCGGCGCATGACTTCCTTTTTAGTGTACTTCTTCTCAGATTGGTTACGCCCGGCCTCGGCGCATCGGGCACAGCGTTGTTCTGAATCAGAGGGAGCGGTAATACCTGGCTGGTGACGCAGGTCCTTGAGTAAAATAATAAGCTGTTGGAGCAGTGCAATAATGGTTGGAGCCATGTTGTTGATTTATCGAGTTAAAGTTGCGGGGAACGGGCAGGCTGCACCTGTCTGCCCCCGTTTACTACCCCTGAGTGAATACTACTGGAGTAAAAAGCATAGCGTGGCTTGCGCATGGAGCGCAACCAGGAGGCTATTGCCTTCACAAGATGCAGACACAGCATAGGAGCGCGCCCGGATAATGGCAGGTCCGCTCCGCACAACAACAAACAACCGGATAATAGTCTCGCTAAAGTATTGAATAGAAATCAAATAAACAATATACTCGCTGCCGGCATGGGGCCAAATGCTATCATCCAAGAGTAGTGTCAGGGGGAAAACAGGGAAGAAATGATGCAGCAAAACTACCGTATATAGCTGTTTCCGCATTCCGGATCTTCCGGTTTATGTATCCATGGGATGATACATTTTCCCTATAATGAGTACAAAACATGATACACTTTCCCTAGTGGGGTATGCGGAAAGCTTTCGACCTTTACCAAAAGATAACGCACAGCTGGATGGGGTGTCCCGAAAGGGAAAGCCGCCTTACAGCAAGCAAAATAAAACCGGATGAACCCACAGTTTACATTCTATAATCGCCTGATGCCTGAGCAGCCTCCCATGATAGAGGGAAGAGGACAGCTGCACTGGTTGCGTCGGTCCGAACACCCACCCTAGCCCGCCGGGGAACGGAAGCCCCGGGCAGGTTCTACCAGAACATTGCTCCCGGTCCCTTATCCGCTAAAAATTTCATTTTTTTATCTTCTAAAAAGTAAACATAGAGACATGAAAAAGTTTCTTTTAGTTCTTACAACGGTTTGCGCGGGCCTGTTCGCTAAGGCGCAACCCAATTGTACCCCGGTAGTGACCGTTTCCGGCAACATCACCAGCAGCCGCCTCCTGGACCGGGATACGGTGTACCTCATCGACGACTGCGTGCAGGTGACCAATAACAGTACCCTGACCATTGAGTCGGGCACGGTGATTGAATTCCAGAACAACAGTATCCTGATGATCCTTAAAGACGGCCTGATCGATGCGGTAGGCACGCCTACGGCGCCGATCGTGATGACTGCTAACGTAGCCACACCGGGCATGGGCAGAGGCCCGGTAACGAATGCCGGCCTGGTGATCGTAGGAGACGCTGTTGTCAACGAAAGCCTCCTGCCCTTGACTTGTTCTGTTGTGCATACCTCCGGATCCAATAATACCCATAGCTCGGGTAGCCTGGAGTAT
>CAZFKK010000346.1:3155-3520 GCA_964519735.1 uncultured Taibaiella sp. | reverse complement strand
ACTATTTTCAGAAAACTAAGTCCTGGCTTTCGCAACGTATCAATGCCCATTCTGTAAACGGAAAGCCTGCAAAGTTCACAGAAGCCGAATTGAAAACGCTCAATTTTGCGTTGAAGGATATTGGTAAAAAAATTGGCTCTGTTAGTGTTCATCACTAATTGTTATTTGCATCACCCCGCTCCTGGCCAATGAGCGGGGTTTATTTTTCCCCGATTTAAAAAACGTAACTACTCAGCAGTATAATTAGCGATTAGAGAAAGAGCATTAAAAGGATTTTGCCTATTTTTAATAGCCGTGTCCATAATAGATCTCAATATTGCAAACCTTAGGGATGGATACCTGGGCGATACTTAGGATATAAAATA
>CAZFKK010000346.1:0-3145 GCA_964519735.1 uncultured Taibaiella sp. | reverse complement strand
TTTATTTAAATCTCTGTTTAAGGGACGGGACGATGTGTTTGCGGTCAGATGGGAAAAGGGGAATAAAAATGGATACATGCCTGCTTATTTCTTTGATCCTTATCGTTACCGTACTCATAAGATGAAAGGCGGTGCTTTTCAGGATTACTCCGACAAATCATTTCTTGCACTAACTGATGACCAGATTATTAAACATCTGAATGGAACACATCTTATAGGAATATACCCGCTACTTCAAGACAATACATCCTGGTTTATCGCCGCGGATTTTGATAAAGGAGATTGGGCGTCCGCTGCACAAAAGTTTATCCATACTTGCCTTGAAAAGGGAATACCTGCTTATCTTGAACGATCCCGTTCCGGAAATGGCGCCCATGTTTGGATTTTTTTTGATAAACCTGTTCCAGCTTACAAAAGCAGAAAGGTTGTCTTGTCTTTACTTATCTCATCAGGAGGGATGTCAGCCTTTGATAAGAACAGTAGCTTTGACAGGCTCTTTCCCAATCAGGATCAACTTTCAGGAAAGGGATTGGGCAACCTTATTGCATTGCCCTTCAATGGGCTGGCCATGCAACAAGAAAATACCTGTTTTCTTGATCCGGAAACCTTATCTCCTTATGCCGACCAATGGCAATTCATGGCACAAATAAAGCAAGCTACTGCCCAACAGTTTGACGATCTTTTTACAGCATTGCCAAGTGATGAAAACATTGAGCAAAGCAATGGAAAATTCAATATTGTTTTAAGGCATGACGTACAACTAAACAGGGATGCCATACCCCCCTCTCTGTTTTCATATATTAAAGAGGAATTAAACTTTTTGAATACGGCTTTTATCATCAAGAAGAAAAGTGGCAGGAATACCTTCGGGACCGACAGGTATTTCCAATTTATCGAGGAAGAGGGAAATACAGTACATTTACCTAAAGGGTTTATTGGTAAATTGATTCGTTTTTGCAGGGATAACCAGCTTGAGCATCATTTTTCTGATGAAAGAATCCTGCAAAAACTCATCTCATTTTCTTTTCAGGCAGAATTGCGTTCTTACCAGGAAGAAGCTATTCACGCTGTCGGAAAGAAAGATTTGGGAGTTATTGTCGCACCGCCCGGATCTGGCAAAACTGTTTTGGCTTTGAAAGTTATAGCTGGTAAGCAACAACCGGCACTGATTGTGGTGCATCGAAAACAACTGGCTCTCCAATGGATGGAAAGGATAGAAGCGTTTCTTGGTATTGCCCAAAAAGAAATTGGCAAAATAGGCCAGGGAAAAACGACTATTGGGAAGCAGGTTACTGTGGCCACCATTCAAAGCCTTGCGAAAATGGATATATCAAACTTAAGCCATAAATTCGGTTTGATTATTGTAGATGAGTGTCACCATATTCCCGCAGAAACGTACAGGAATACTATCGGTAAATTTAATTCCCAATACCTATATGGGCTGACTGCTACACCTTTTAGGAAATATAACGACGGCAAACTGATCTTCATTCATCTCGGAGAGGTAATTGCTGAAATAACCAGTAACGCATTACCTGCTGCGGTTCATCCCAATATTGTGATCCGAAATACAGATTTGAATGTTCCTTTTAACGGAAAGACTGATCGTTTTGAAACCTTGTCAAAGATATTGGTCCATGATTCTGCCAGAAACAGGCTTGTACTTGATGATGTGGTTAAAGAATTGAAAAAAGGAAGAAAGTGTGTTCTGCTTACAGAACGAAAGGAGCATATAGACACGCTTGAGCAATACCTGAAACAATCATTCGAAACGGTAATCCTGAGTGGCGACGATACAGAAAACAATCGTAAAATAAAGTGGAAGATCCTGCAGTCCGGAAATTATCAGGCTTTGATAACAACCGGTCAGTTCTTTGGCGAAGGATCTGATCTCCAAAATGCAGAATGTCTTTTCCTGGTATATCCGTTTTCTTTTGAAGGTAAGTTGATCCAGTATATAGGCAGAGTGCAGCGTTCGGAAGTATGTTCGACCATTTACGACTACAGGGATATTAAGATCGACTATCTGAACCGAATGTTTTTGAAAAGAAACGTGTATTATCGTAAATTAGAAAAACAACGTACCCTGTTTGATTTTCCGGAAGATGGACAAATTGATATTCAAGCTGATATTGCACAAGATGCCATTATTGAAAGAACGATTAGGGTTAAGATTGCTGATTTGGAATTTTTGTACGGGAGTGTCCAGTTTCAATACAATATTTCAGACTATCCTGAAACACTGACGTTTGATATAGAACAGCTACATATCCGTCCTGAATTTGAGGTATTGAAGCCCTATTTCGAAAAGATGTTCCTTTCAAAGACAGTAACTGTTCATATCACTGTGATTGTTGATCAACAACAGACAATTACAGCATTATCCGCTACATCACCAGATTTGGAAAAATTAAACAGGGAAGTAGTCGAAAGTGTAAGGTTTCGGTTTATAGAACGAAATTTTTCCGGCAAGAGACCGATGTTGAGTAAGGCAGAAGAAAATAATGATAATGCCATAACTAAAGGTCTTTACGAATCGGGAGAAGAACTGCTATCAGATATATTGTCCAAAGGAAATTATAGGCACCAAAGACATTTGCATTACTTGGCGGAAAGACATCAGGGAAAGATTTTAAAAATCAGGTTTGTCCTAATGCCATTTGCTTTCATCTTTCTATTGGAAGGAAGTGAACGGCATCATTTAATTATGGAGACATTGGATACCTCAGAAGCTACCTATTTGTGGTATTTACCTAAAAGTATTGATGAGTTAAAGACGGAAGTTCAAAAAATTGACCAACAATTCCAACTAATTCGTAATGAAGGCAGACAAAAATTTCTAGAAAGCAATCCGCAAAATTTCAGCAAGGTCTTACATGATTATTCTGATGAAAAGAGGGGGTTTGTCATCTGGAAAGATCTTTTAGAAGAGAGGTTATTTTGATAAGAGTACTATTGCCTGTAGCAGACAAGATATTCTTGAAAATTTTTATATCTATGCACTTAATGGGGATAATGTAACCTGTAGTGTTTATGAGGATCCCTCATGCTCCGACTTCGTCAGGAACGCTAAAATAAAAATGCCCGGTACAACCGGGCAATGAAAGAGTGCGGAGAGAGAGGGATTCGAACCCCCGGACCTGTT
>CAZFKK010000345.1:0-3529 GCA_964519735.1 uncultured Taibaiella sp. | reverse complement strand
CAACCGGGAAGACAAAACCGGAATTTGTTTATTTTTGAATGTCATAATATTAAGGTATGTTTTGTCTCTATAGAAAACCACTTCTATTTACTCAATGTCTTGTATTATCTTTATTGCAGATAGCTATCGGTATAGTAGATGGTTATACGCAGACTACTTCAGGCTATGGAGACAAAGCGGCTATGATGCATTTGATCAATACAGGCATACAACAAAGAACGCAAGATAAAGACACCGCCCTTACCTTACTACAGAAAGGCCTGGCCCAAAGCAGGGAGGCAAATTATATTGACGGCATAGCCTATGCATTATATGAAATCAGCTCGATATACCATGAATGGAACCAGCAGGAAGACGCCATAAAGTTTAATAAGCAGGCACTACTATATGCCAGGCGATCGGTTTCTTACAGAAATCTTGTGCCAGCTATCTACAACAATATCGGTTATTCCTATATTGGTAAGGGAGATTATACAAACGCAATAAATTACTTCGACAGCTCCGTAAAAGAGGGACTGAGGATCAACCTGCCTAAAGAAAGAAGGCACTTGGCCATTACCCTGAACAACCTTGGGGGAATTCATGTTAAGCTCAATCAACCTGAAAAGGCATTACCATTTTTAGACCAGGCGGAAGCAATATGCAGAAACAGAAATTTCCCGGAGCAACTGGCCTTAACATTAAGCAACAAGGCCGCAGTATATGACAAGCTGGGAGAATCGACCAAAGCCGAATATCATTATAAAGCTGCTATTCAACTGGCCGGGCAATATAATGATATCGAGTCCATGACCAATCTGATTTCCTTTAAATCCGGCCTGGTAGAATTAAAACTGAAGCAAAACAAAGCCCATCAGGCACTTATATTATTAAATGAAATTGAGCGATTGTCCCAAAGCTTTCAAAAAGAATATAAGAAAGAATATAATTCTATCACGCCTGCTTACCTTAAAGGAAAAGCCTGGTTCCAGCTGGGAGATTATACACAAGCAGTATACTATATCCTGAAGGCTATTGATGAGGCCAATGCCATCAACAATAAAGGCAACCTGATAAACATGCACCAAACCTTATCTCAGGTATATGACTCCATAGGTAATCACAAAAAATCACTAACACATTACCGGATATATGAGCAACTGAAAGACACGCTGCTCAGCAAAGAAAAGGTACGCGATATCAACGAGATAGATGCCAAATACCGTACTGCAGAGAAGGACAGGGACATCGCTAGGAAACAACTCATGATCAGCCGGCAGCAACTCAATATAGAACGTACCCGGTTGCTGGCCATAGGTATGGCCATATTCTTCCTGCTGCTGACGGGTATAGCCTTACTTATCTACAGGCATAAACGCAGAACGGAACAACGGGATAAAGAAATAGAACGTCTGAAAGCCAATATGGAAGGCGAAGAAAATGAACGCAAGCGCATAGCCAGGGAATTGCATGATGGCGTAGGAGGTATCCTGACCAGCGCAAAGCTTACGCTGGACAATCTGCAGCTCAAACCCAGTATAACAGGACAGGATATAGGTAGCGTAGCGGAACTGCTGCAGGAAATGGGAGACGAAGTGCACCGCACGGCACACAACCTGATGCCCGACATACTGGAAGACCAGGATTTATGGTATGCCCTGCAGGCCTATTGCGACCAGGTGGAAGAGGCAAGCGGCATTGTTACGGACCTGCAGGCTCATGGCGATACGCATAACCTGGACAAAAGGATTGCCTTACCTTTATACCGGATTGCGCAGGAACTGCTGCAAAATGTAGTCAAGCATTCCGGTGCAACAGAGCTCTCTGTACAACTCAGGTACGAACCTGAAGTCGGCAAGCTTTATCTTTCCATAGAAGATAATGGTAAAGGTTTTGACACCTCGGCAACCCATAACGGTCTGGGCCTGAAAAACATCAGAGAAAGGGTAAAAGTGTTAAGCGGGTTCATTTCTATTGAATCATCAGCAGCAATGGGTACCACCGCATACCTGGAAATTGATGTGGGGAAGGGTATGGCTGCATCCAGCTGATTGGAAGCATTAACCCGGGTGATGCCATGATTTTATGTAATTTTGAATAAATGCAATTTCTTTATGGAATTAATAAAAGTGGCCATTACAGACGACCACCCGATGATTATAACCGGGTTGCAAACTATGTTATCTTCCTATAAGAATATTATACTTACCGGTATGTATACTACAGGTAAAGAGCTTTTGGAGGGATTAACCAAATCGCTGCCGGATGTATTGCTCCTGGACATTCACCTGCCGGATAAAACCGGGGATAAGCTCGTACCCCTCATACTGAAAAAACACCCTACGGTCCGTATTGTAGCGTTGACCAATCTCGAAAGTTCCTTTTATGTATATAGTATGGTAAAAAAAGGAGTATCCGGTTACCTGCTCAAGAAATCGGAAGGCGGAATGATTATTGAAGCTATTGAGGCCGTATATAAAGGAGAAGAGTATATCGCCGATAATCTCAGGGGTAAGATAGCTTCTTTTGCCAGGAAAGTGAAATACCGGCAAACGATGAAACCCGCGCTGACGCAAAAGGAGAAAGCAGTACTTAAACTTACAATGGAAGGATGCACCCTGCAGGAGATATCCAATAAATTGTTCCTGGGACAGAGAACAGTAGAATATTACCGCTCTAACCTGTTACTCAAGTTAGAAGTTAAAAATATGGCCGAGCTTATCAAAAAAGCTGTAGAAACAGGGTTGATTGATTAAGTAGCGCTTAGTTAAGCCTGAATTGTTCACCAAGGCGCAAAGTCAAAAGTAGATAGGTTCGTGTACTTTGTGCCTTGGTGAGCAATATATCTGAGAACAGGTATAATATCCTAAGCGCTGGCATGAGCGCTTTCTGGGGCTGCATGTTCCAGCGCACCTAAATATCTTTCGGCATCTAAGGCTGCCATGCAACCGCTGCCGGCTGCGGTAACCGCCTGGCGATAGATTTTATCCTGTACATCACCGCAGGCAAAAACACCTTCAATATTCGTTTTGGAGCTTCCGGGTTCTGTGATGATGTATTCCTGCTCGTCCAGGTTCAGGTAATCTTTAAATAACCCTGAATTGGGCTGATGGCCAATAGCGACAAAGAAAGCGCTTAAGGGAATTTCCGTAATTTCGTTGGTCTGGTTATTCCTGATCTTCAGTCCCTCTACTTTTTTCTCACCCAATACTTCTTCTGCTTCGCTATTCCAATACACCTGTATATTCGCGGTTTTGAGTACCCGGTCCTGCATTATTTTTGAGGCCCGCATTTCCTCCCGGCGAACCAGCATATGTACTTTGCTGCATATTTTGGAAAGGTATAAAGCCTCTTCACAGGCAGTATCACCGGCGCCAACGATCGCTACTTCTTTTTCTTTGAAGAAGAAGCCATCGCATACGGCACAGGCAGAAACCCCGAAGCCGTTGAGGCGCTGCTCGGATTCCATGCCCAGCCATTTGGCAGAGGCGCCTGTGGCAATGATGATCGAATCTGCTTCCACCCATTTTTCCTCATCTACTTCCACTTT
>CAZFKK010000344.1:0-3531 GCA_964519735.1 uncultured Taibaiella sp. | reverse complement strand
ATAACTATTGATTTAGTATTACCTTTGTCAGGTTATACTAAAATCAGTAGGGCGAACTTCATGTAAGACTTTTGTGGGACCTGAACTTTAGTTCAGGCGGCCCTTAGCAGAGCCTCTATCAAAAGCATTGGAGTTCGCTCTCTTGATTTTTTTATGATCAATAGCGCCATCCCAGCTTTTCCCGAGCAGCCATCGTTGATATATATTTAAACACATCAGCGTATGCACAGCATTGACAACAATCACCCAAAGACCCAATCCATCAGGCCTAAGCGGGACAGGTCTGTTCGATCATTTGCATTAAAGAACTTCATCCGGGCGCCTATATAGCCGCTCTATACCTCTTTAGGCTTAAGCAACGGCTTTTACACCATCAATACCTATGGTGCAGCTATTCTTTGTCCTAAAAGTGTATCATTTACCCTACAGCACAGTACTCGAGCCGGCTTGGCTTTGGGCACTATTGCGCCATTAAACCCTAAAGTTAAGCCTTTTAGGTGCTTTAGCAAATAATATAGTTTTTGTCGGCTATAGCTCTTTGTCATGATTCCGTGCTTTTACCCGCTACTCTTCCTTCAAAATATAAACATTGATTGTTGATGAAGTATTTTATACCAAGCCTATTGTTGCTGCTGTCTTATTCGCTCGCTGCTCAGCCTACCCTCCATGAGCGCATCTGGTTTTTTGGTGGGGGACATGCGTTGCATTTCAATAATAATCAGCCCATAGTGGGAGGGATTCCGAATGCTACAGGATATGCACATTAATGAATTGGACGGGGGTAATCCGTTCAGGGCTTCTATAGCGGCAAGTAACATATCTCGTAATGAAATCCAGAGAAATTTCAATTAGCAGGGATGATGCGTGGAATATGGGCTTTGGGTGATAAAGAAAAGACTATTTTAATTCTTTCGATAGCCGTCGACCCTGAGTTGATTGGGTTGAGAAAGGAACAACCATGAAGTCTAGCATGTGAATACAAATGCTATTCAGATGAACCTTTATCATTCTTTGTAGAAATTAAAAGATTGCGGATATCAACATCGAGTAACTGTGCCAGCTTATGTAATTTGGGAATCGGGGGTTGAGACTCATTAGTGCACCAACGGGAAACGGTTTGCTCTGAAACTTTCAGCGCTTTGGCGATATCACCATTGTCCATATCACTTTCTGCAATTGCGGCTTTGATTCTGTTATATTTTATTTTCTTCATGTCCCTAAAGGCTATAAGCAAAAATAAGAATCTATATTTATCTAAAAATCAATTCATTTTAACTATTTTTGTTTATTTTTATAAGTATTTTGTTTATTTTTGCTCATTTTATGTTTATTTCTTAACTTTGAATAATATTTCATCAAACCTATCATTTAGACTATATTGACTATTTAAAGTAAATTTGCGATCCTTCAATTCAGTAATTTGAAGCATTCGCTTTGAATCTCGTAGTGGAAACCTGAGAAATTTCAACAAGCACGGGAGGATAAGTAGAATGCCCGCGTTAAGAGCGCGGGCTCTCTTATTCGTGCTCGGGCTTCTCAGGGCCTCCACTACAATAAGATGAGTTCCGCGCTCTTTTTTTTATTCCTGGAACTTTTCTCTATTCAATAGCTTGCTCTCATTCTGTAAGGTCGCTTATACCTAGCGTATTTGTTCACCTTTTTTTCCTGTGTTTTATGCTTTCCTTTAGATTGCATCAACTACTACTGCTCCCCTGCTTAAGACAATGGGGACCACCCCTACTCTTACTCTGCATCAGCAATATTCTGGCCGCCCAAACCCTCCATGAGCGTACCTGGTTTTTTGGTGGAGGTCATGCGCTACATTTCAACAATAATCAGCCCATAGCGGGAGGGATTCCGAAGGCTCCGGGGCATGCACATTATGAATTGGACGGTGGCAATCCGTCCAGGGCTTCTGTAGCTGTAAGTAATGACAAGGGCGAGTTGCAGTTTTTCATACAGTTTTTGAGTACTTCCAATAGTAGTATTAATGGGATCAATTTAATTCATAAAGCGCCCAAGGTTTTTGACGCTTTAGGCAAACCTTTCCCTAATGGAAACATTTCGGCCAATTATCAGGATGGTAGCGGGTACCCCATCTGTGTCATCCCACACCCTGGCCATCCGGATTTATACTACCTGCTCTATAGCTTTGAGTCCGCTTTAATTTATTCACTGGTTGATATGCGCCTTAATTCAGGCTTTGGTGATATCGTTATGGCTGAGAAGAACCAACAACTATTGGGGTATGGAAAAGCTATTGGCATTAAAGTCACGACCATTTCCGGTTGTGATGGCGTATGGATTGTGGCACGCTCCAGGACAAATAATGCCTACTATAGTTTTAAGGTGGATGAACAGGGCATCCGCACGGATCCCGTAATTTCCGAAGTAGGCACACTTCCCATAAAACACTATCAGAGCGTTGATGGTATTCATGGGGGTAGCTTAAAGGCAGACAACAAAAACCTTAGGTTGGCAACGGCGACACAGTCCGGCATCGAATTATATGATTTTGAACCTTGCAGTGGCCAGTTGAAAAATGCCAGAATTATAGATACTATGGTTGCCTTTGGTGTATGCTTCTCCCCGGATGATAGTAAATTGTATATTTCCAGGAATAAACCTTCTTATAAATCTCCAAAGCAGGGGGAGATCTATCAGTATGAAATAGATCTGCCTACCACGCCAGCTATTACCGCCTCCCGTACTTTGGTGATGCGCAATACTATCTACGAATTAATTACGATAGGTGGTCCGGTTTATCCCACAGGTCCTTTCGGGGAGCTGAAATTAGGCGTAGATAGCAAAATCTATGTATCCAAAAACAATAGAATTCCTGATCCCACTCCTTGCAGCGTGTTTAATCCGGGACCGGATCACAATTCGGTACCTGCGCCGGCTACTAATAATTGCCTGGTGGGGCAATACCTGCATGTGATCCATGATCCCAATGCTAAGGGCATGGCTTGTAACCCGGAATTAGACTACCTTAAACTCAACAACCTAACCAACACACCCGGGTATCTACTGCAGAACGATGTCAGGATAGCGCCGGTAGCACCGCCGGATACGGCACAGGGCAAGTCTATACCGGTTGCCGTTTGCTTTGTTCAGCAAGGCTTTTTGTCCGCTCCGGAAGGGGCAGCTTGTTATCTCTGGGACAATGGCCAGGCTACCAGAGACCGGGTAGTGGATAGCCCCGGTACCTATTGGGTCAGTTATTTTAAAGGTTGTACGTACCAGACGGATACCTTCCAGGTAAGGTTCATCCCCTTACCCGAAGTGCCGCAACTGCAGTATGGTTGTCCCGGGGAAGGGGTGATCAGTATTCAGCCACCTAAGGATGACGCTACCTTGTTTACTTATACGTTACAACACCTGGATATGGATTTCACAGATTCAACGCGGAGCAAAACGGGGTATCGTTTTGAAAGACTGTCCGCAGGCGCCTATAGCTTGCGGGTGCAGGCAGGAAGTTGTGATACGACGCTACTATTGCAGCTAGAAGCTTATCCTGCTCCTGAGGTC
>CAZFKK010000343.1:0-3535 GCA_964519735.1 uncultured Taibaiella sp. | reverse complement strand
CTTCATTTTATTAACAAGGCTCTTTTGTTAGATTTTTTTAATAAACACATTCTATATAATGATTATTAACAATGTACAAAACTTAAAAATAACCACGAAATTCTGATCCGCAACAGAAAGCAAATCTTCATTCATTGAAGCACGGGAAATAACTATTTTTGTAGTTATCGCCATTAAGGTATGTTGACACGAACCAAAATAATCTTAATCCTATCAACCATATTCATTTCCCATGGATTAGATGCTCAACCAAAATTTGAACATCGTCTAAAAATAGAGAATTTCCCGCGACAATCAGATCGCTTCCTTTTGCTTTATGGTACTTTAGTGCATCAGCAAGAAGGGCGACAGCCTTTTTATCTCACTATGCTACAGGTAAGTGATTCTTTGGCGCTTAGAAAACAATATGAAGAAGCCAGAATAGGCTACCAAATAGCTTTACCTTATTTTTACTTTTTTAGAAAAGAACGGGTTGCCGCCTTGTATGGTAAACTGGCAAATACCTTTAAGAATGACCAGGAATGGATTACTGCCATATCATTTTACCTGAAAGCATTAGCCCATTTGGATCATGAAAAAGATGCAACGCTCACCAAAGCTGTCACTTATATAAATATTGCTTCAATATTTATAGACCTCAGGGATTACGAGAAGGCACAGGCTTACCTGGATTGGGCCATCCCTGTCTTCCAAAAAAAAGGAGACACCGTCGATGCTGCAATCGCTTTAACTCATAAAGCCAGGATCCAGGTTTTCAGTAACGAGCCGGAGAAGGCACTTGCTTTATATCTTGCAGCGTTACAACTCATCGATCAAATTTCATTTGATAATGCAAAAATAAAAGCAATAAAAGTTGATATCACTAATTACGTTGTTGGCGCCTATTTAGACCTCAACAATGCCGACTCTGCTTTGTCTTATTTAGGCCGAATGAGCAAAGATCTCCCCTATGCTTCTTTAAACAGCCAGACATTGACACAGCTTCTTTACGGGGATGCCCTGGCGGATAAAAAAGAATATGCAAAAGCCGGTTTTCTTCTGCGACAAAGCCTGAACATTGCCCGGAAAGAAAATTTCCATAATATTCTCGTTGCTGCACACAGAAGCCTGGCTAACCTATATAGCGCCCAGGGAGATGCTGAACAGGCCTGGATCCATGGGGGAGAATATATCAATCTGCAGCAAGACCTCTTTAATGAAGCCAAGGAAAATATAAACTCCATCAATGCGCTTGAATCTAAATACCAATTATCCCTTAAAGACAATAAAATCATACAAAAAGAACTGCTCATTACCCGTCAGGAAAAAAACCTCGCCCGGAAAACCTTATGGAATATGACCCTGGGATTCTCCGCTTTAGTCGCCCTGGCATTAGCCGCCATTATCCTGATGGCGTACCGGAGTTACCGGCGCAGGCATCGGCTCCTTCTGCAGGAAAAAGAAATCGCCCAATTGAAAGCTATGATGAAAGGCGAGGAAAATGAGCGCAGCCGCATGGCCCGGGAGCTGCATGATGGCATTGGCGGTATGCTGGCGGCTATTAAAATGAACCTGGGTTTTGTAAAAAAAGAGTATGTTGGTATGCCACAACTGGACAAGCTGGAAGAGCTTTCTTATATGCTTCAGGATACCAGTTCCGAAGTTCGGAAAGTGGCTCATAATTTAATGCCGGATGTGCTGCAGCGGCATAACCTGGAAGACGCCTTGCTGTTGTATTGCAGCCAGATCAATAAGGGTGGCGCACTACAAATTGACCTGCATTGTGATGGCGCCCTGGAACAACTGAGTAAATCTGAAGAACTGGTCCTTTACCGTATTGTACAGGAACTGATCCAGAATGTAGTTAAACATGCCCGGGCTACTCATGCTGAAATCCAGATCATGCAATACGACAATAGCTTATCGCTAACTGTTGAAGACAATGGGCAGGGCTTTGATGTCGCAGAACATAACGGGGGTTTCGGCCTGCAAAACCTGCGCTACCGGATACAGGCGCTTCAGGGGGCTATTCACCTGACATCGGTAAAGGGGAAAAGTACAACTATTTATATTGAATTTGACCTAAAAAAGCTTAAGTTCGCATTAGGGTAACAACCTGAAAAACTGGTCTTATTGAATCAACGCTCATGCCATGAAAATAAAAGTAGCGATAACAGATGACCATCCTATGATGATCCAGGGACTGCAAAAAATGCTATCCGATTATGAACACATTACTCTATCTGCTGCTTATACCAATGCTGCTGAACTCCTGCAAGGGCTGGCAGAGGCGGTACCGGATGTTCTCCTGCTGGACATTCAGCTCCCGGACAGAACAGGAGATGAGCTGGTACAGGAAATACTGGACCAATACCCCTTATTAAAAATACTGGTGCTGACCAATTTTGACAGCAGTATGTATATCACCAAAATGGTCTGGCAGGGGGTACATGGATACTTGCTCAAAACTACGGAAGAGGCGACCTTAATCCATGCCATTGAAACGGTTTTTTCCGGTCAGCAATACATCGAGCCGGACATCCAGGAAAAAATAGACCAATACCCTTTACGCTCCAAGAGAATATTTACGACTAAATCAGTACTGACTACCCGTGAAAAAGAAATACTACAATTGATCGTGAACGGCAGTACAGACCAGGAAATCTCCCAGACTCTTTTCCTGAATTTCGCGACGATTAAACATTACCGAATGAGCCTGCTACTGAAGCTGGACGCCAAAAATTGTAAAAACGCAACGCACTATTGTGCTTTCACAATTTTTTCTGTTTTTATAAAATTCCCATCCAGATCATAAATCCGTAAGAAATAAATCCCGCCTGTTAATTCATCCAGGAAAATCTGATGCGTAGCCTCCGCTTGCCTGATCACTCTTCCATCTATACTGCAAAGACTTAAATTTACGACAACAGGCGAACTGATATTGATCCTGTCTTTTGTAGGATTAGGGTAGATCTTAATCTGATTTCCCAAGTAATGATTATTGTCAATACCAACGATATTGGTTACCTCATATATATCAGAAGTATCTATACAGCCTCGTTCATTAGTGACGATAACCTGGTACTTACCATTTTCAGATACGGTGTAAGTACTATCTGTAGCCTCGGGTATAATGCTTCCGTTAAGCATCCATTGATAGCTGGCAAAATGCTCCACCGTACCCAATTCGTCGACATTGATGGTTATGTTGATATCCATATCCAATTTTGGAATTATGGTCAAATGAAGGGTAATCGTACTGTCGCAACCCACAAAATTTGGGCGTTTCTGGATATAGGTCCCACTTTCCATATAAGTAGTATCATTTAAAGTATAGCCATTACAATCTGCACTATCCGTGATGATAGAAGAAGTAGTATCCATACAGGCCAGTTTAACCACTACGATATCAAAACTATTCAATTTTGAAGTTAAAACAGCGGTATCCCCGGGATCTGTACCAGGGTTAAAGTCACTCTCCCCTCTGAACCAGCCTGTAGTATACATATTGCCAGAGACATCAAATGCTGAAGAGCGGGCCACATTAATATCTGCA
>CAZFKK010000342.1:0-3542 GCA_964519735.1 uncultured Taibaiella sp. | reverse complement strand
GCTCTTTACGGGTAGCCCCTATGACAAACATGGTATTCTCAATCGATCCCCAGGAAGCGCAGGTTTGCAGCACTTTTTCATAAAGCAACCCGTCACCGCTGGGCTGTAGCTGGAAATCTTTGCTGCCTTCATTACTGGTCAATCCCAGTATAACCGCCCATTTGCCGGGAGATTGCAGGAAGGGCTGTACGCTGTCTTTCCCCATATACGGGGCCACGGTCACACTGTCGAAGGGGTACGTATCAAAAAAAGTTTTGGCGTATTGTTCAGCGGTATTGCCGATATCTCCCCTTTTGGCATCTGCAATGGTGAAGATATTTTTGGGAATATAGCCCAGTGTTTTATCCAGGCTGATCCAGCCTTTCAGTCCCTGGGCTTCATAAAAGGCAGTATTGATCTTATAGGCTACGGCATGTTCTTTTGTCGCATCAATAATGGCTTTATTAAAGGCAAATACGGGATCTTCTTCAGCAAAAAGATGAGTGGGGATCTTTGCAAGATCCGTATCCAGCCCGACACAGAGGAAAGATTTCTTGGCACGGATCTGTTCAACCAGGTTATTTCTGTTCATAGTACAAATTACGGATGGTTACTGTGGGTGGCAAACGTACATAAAATTTTTCATTCGTAAAATACACAAAGAACGAATGAAAAATTTTACGGGAGTTCCTCTTGACCAAAAATCATAAAAAATTACAAGAGAAATATACAAAATCCGGCTTTCCGTGAAGGGGTAAAGAACTGATTTTTACCAGCCTGAAGGGCATAATAATGCCTGGATCTATAAAGAAGGACTAATCTGCTTAAAAATTGTCCTGGTGTTTCTATTTTTAATAATATAGCCTTACCTTTGCAGCCGAATTCAAAATCTCTTTATAAAAATTAAATATTTGATATGCCTAACGTTGGTAAAATCAAGCAGATTATTGGCCCGGTAGTGGACGTTTATTTCTCAACAGGGAATAAATTGCCCGAAATCTACAACGCATTGGAATTGACCAGGGAAAATGGGGATAAGCTGGTTATGGAAGTACAGCAGCATCTTGGTGAAGACAGCGTTCGTTGTGTCGCCATGGATGGTACCGAAGGACTGGTTCGTGGTCTTGAAGTCGTAGATACCGGCAAAGCCATTGCTATGCCAACCGGCGATCAGATCAATGGCCGCCTGTTTAACGTAACGGGTGATGCTATTGACGGATTGCCTCAGCCCAGCAGAGCCAACAGCCGTGCTATTCACGCCAAGCCCCCTAAGTTTGAAGACCTGAGCACTTCTACAGAGATCTTACTTACCGGGATTAAAGTGATCGATCTGATCGAGCCTTATGCCAAGGGAGGAAAGATCGGTTTGTTTGGCGGAGCGGGTGTAGGTAAAACCGTATTGATCCAGGAATTGATTAATAATATTGCCAAAGGCCACGGTGGTCTTTCCGTATTTGCCGGTGTGGGCGAGCGTACGCGTGAAGGAAATGACCTGATGCGGGAGATGATTGAAGCCGGTATTGTAAAGTACGGTGATAAGTTCATGCATAGCATGGAAAATGGGGGATGGGACCTGGATGCTGTGGACCTGGAAGGCCTGAAGGACTCCAAAGCCACTTTCGTTTTCGGACAAATGAACGAACCTCCCGGAGCCCGTGCCCGTGTTGCCTTATCCGGGTTGACCATGGCGGAATATTTCCGTGATGGCGACGGTAAAGGTAAAGGAAGGGATATCCTGTTTTTCGTAGATAATATCTTCCGTTTTACACAGGCCGGTTCTGAAGTATCTGCCCTGTTGGGCCGTATGCCTTCGGCGGTGGGTTATCAACCAACACTGGCTACAGAGATGGGGTTGATGCAGGAGCGGATCACTTCTACCAAAAGCGGGTCTATCACCTCCGTTCAGGCGGTGTACGTACCTGCGGATGATCTTACCGATCCGGCGCCGGCGACAACTTTTGCCCACCTGGATGCCACCACCGTATTGAGCCGTAAGATCGCGGATCTGGGAATTTATCCTGCGGTGGATCCATTGGATTCTACTTCCCGTATCCTGACTGCAGCAATCGTAGGCGACGCGCATTATGATTGTGCCAACCGTGTTAAATTGATCTTACAGCGCTATAAAGAATTACAGGATATTATCGCCATCCTGGGTATGGATGAGTTAAGTGAAGAAGATAAGCTGACCGTATCCCGTGCACGCCGTGTACAACGTTTCCTTTCCCAGCCTTTCCACGTAGCAGAACAGTTTACCGGTCTTGCAGGCGTATTGGTACCTATTGAAGAAACCATCCGTGGCTTCAATATGATCATGGACGGAGAAGTGGACGAGTACCCGGAAGCGGCTTTTAACCTGGTAGGTTCCATCGATGATGCCATTGCCAAGGGTAAAAAACTCATGGAACAAGCTAAAAACTAAGGCTTAAATTTAAAGACACATGCAATTAGAAATATTAACTCCCGAACATAAGGTCTTTAGCGGCGATGTTTACGGCATACAATTGCCAGGCGTCGAAGGTTCTTTTGAAATCCTGCAACACCATGCACCTATGGTAGCTGCACTCGGGGAAGGAAAAATGAAGATCCTTAAAGATAAAAGCAACAATGAGGTCTACCAGATCGACGGCGGTTTTGTGGAAACCCTGAACAATAAAACAACGGTTTTACTCGAAGGAGCCAAAGCAGAGTCTTTCTGATCACCTACTCAATAAAGAATATCATAAAACATCGCCGGGACCCCTCCGGCGATGTTTTATTTTGGGCTATAAAGGCAGATTCCGTATTTTAGTATATACTTTGCAAAGTCCGGGGTACATTTGAGGCATGAAACGTTCCCTCTTCTTTTTCCTGTTCGCCGTGGGAAGTGCAGGTTATCAAGCCTCCGCCCAGGCTCCTATTGCCGCTTATGATGCGGAACAACTGATCAACCGCATCGCCCATAAAGATACCGTGTACGTGGTGAATTTCTGGGCCACCTGGTGTATTCCCTGTGTCAAGGAACTACCGGCATTTAATGTGATCCATGATTTATATGAGGGGCAACCGGTAAAGGTGATCCTGCTCAGTTTCGACTTTAAGGAGCAGTACCCCGCAAAGCTTGGCGCCTGGGTAAAAAAGAAGAAATTGCGTCCTGAGGTCGCCTGGTTCAAAGAAACCAATCCCACGGAATATATTCCTAAAATAGCGCCGGAATGGGAGGGCACCCTTCCCGGCACCTTGCTGCTTGACCAGCGGTCCGGCAAGCGGAAGATGATTCCTAATGAGGTGACGGTGGAGGAGCTTAAGGCCTGGATCGATGAGGCATTGGAGTAAGGGGGGCATTGGTTTCGTTGTGAACCCGGAGTAATTGGTGATGCATTACCGCACAAACCGGTATCACCGGATCAGGGTTACATTGCCTTCATAGTTTTCTACGTGGTCATGGATCTTCGCTTCAATAATATAAACGTACACCCCTGCAGGCTGCTCCCGGCCATTGTACCTGCCATCCCATCCCCTGCCATTAATATGGGTGGTTTCAAAAACTACCCTACCCAAACGGTTGAGGATTTGCATCTTAA
>CAZFKK010000341.1:1754-3563 GCA_964519735.1 uncultured Taibaiella sp. | reverse complement strand
CCGGGCAGCATGTCTCTACCCTGTGCCTTTATTATTTTTGATATTATACTGGTGCACAGTTGTATTTTTAATAATTTTATACTAGGTTTGAGGCTTCTTTTTATATAGGAAAAATTAATTTTCACTAAATGAGTCTATTTACCCGTAAACCACTAAGCCATTTACTTGCTGAATCTTCCGACACAGAACATGGATTGAAGAAAACGCTGAATGCCCGATCTCTTATTGCTTTGGGCATCGGTGCCATTATAGGCGCCGGCTTATTTTCCATTACCGGGATGGCAGCGGCTAATTATGCCGGTCCTTCTATTACCATTTCTTTTGTCATAGCCGCTTTGGGTTGTGCTTTTGCAGGCCTGTGTTATGCCGAATTTGCCTCTATGATCCCTGTAGCAGGGAGCGCTTATACCTATTCTTATGCTACTATGGGTGAATTTATAGCCTGGATTATCGGCTGGGACCTGGTGTTGGAATATGCGGTGGGGGCGGCGACCGTAGGGATAAGCTGGAGCCGTTATTTTGTGAAATTTCTGGAAGGCTTTAATATACATCTCCCTGCCTCCCTTACGGTGGGGCCCTGGGATGGTGGTATCCTCAATCTTCCGGCTGTATTTATAGTGGTATTGATGAGTTTATTACTCATGAAAGGTACTAAAGAAAGCGCTAAGATCAATGGCATTATCGTTGCCGTTAAAGTAGCTGTGGTCCTCATTTTTATCATTTTAGGCTGGCAATATATCAATGCCAGCAATTATGTACCCTACCTGATACCCGAAAATACACCCGGGCACGAAGGCTTTTTCGACCATGGCTGGGGCGGTATTGTACGTGCGGCAGCCGTGGTGTTCTTTGCCTATATCGGCTTCGATGCGGTCAGTACAGCGGCGCAAGAGGCTAAAAATCCCAGGAAGGATATGCCTATAGGCATTTTAGGATCTTTAATTATTTGTACTATACTCTATATCCTGTTTGCCCATGTGATGACAGGAGTGACCCACTATACCAGTTTCGCCGGCAAGGATGGCATTGCACCGGTAGCCGTGGCAATTGAGCATATGGGGCATGTCGATGCTTCCGGAGCCCTGGTACCGGATTATCCCTGGCTGAACCGTGCTATCGTGATCGCCATCCTGGGAGGTTATGCTTCTGTGATCCTGGTGATGCTGATGGGCCAGAGCCGTGTCTTTTACAGTATGAGTAAAGATGGCTTATTGCCCAAAGTATTTTCTGATATACACCCTAAATTCAGAACACCCTTCAAGAATAACTTGTTGTTCATGCTGTTCGTGAGTTTATTTGCTGCTTTTGTCCCTGCCCGGATCGTGGGAGAGATGACCAGCATAGGTACCTTATTTGCCTTCATTCTGGTTTGTATCGGGGTATGGATCATGAGGGTGAAGATGCCGGATGCGCCACGTGCTTTTAAAACACCCCTGGTACCCCTGATTCCGATCCTCGGCATCGCCACCTGCTTGTTCATGATGGTATTCCTGCCTTTAGATACCTGGATCCGGCTGATTGTATGGATGATCATCGGCCTGGATGTTTACCTGCTCTATGGCATGAAAAACAGCTTCCTGAACAGAGGTACTTTCGGTTCTAAAGGCAACAGGGTGGTATCTTATTCCGGTATCGGGATGTCCCTTGGCTTAATTGTCATTGCCATTGCCCATCATATAAATGCTACGGAGCCGGATACGGGCCTCTATTATTTTTCACTGGTATTCGCTATCATTCACGTAGGGCTTTACCTGGCGAAAATTGCCGGCAATCCGAAAAAAGCGGAATAAACAGGAACAAGAATAATGA
>CAZFKK010000341.1:0-1654 GCA_964519735.1 uncultured Taibaiella sp. | reverse complement strand
TTAAAGCAATAGAATCAAGCCTGCATAGACCAGCATCATCCCATCTACAAATAACAAATAGTAGATGTCGGAAGCATGCCTAAGCGACAAAGACACTACATACCTGATCAGCAAGGCAATCATCAATCCACCCAGCAACCTGCCGGCATCAGGATAGCGTATATATTGCCAAAAGGCCAGTCCGCAGAAAGTAAACAGGGATATATGGATCAGCCGGAAGCTATTCCTCAACCCCAGGGCATTGGGTAAGGTGTAAATACGGTTTTCTTTATCTGTTTCCCGGTCCCGGATATCGAAGGCGATGCATAAGGGCAGCATCAGCATGATCCGGAGCAAAAACTCTACCTCGTAGGCATGGAAGGTTTTGTTCCAGTAGGCCATAGGCATCAGTACGGTAACTCCTGCCCATACCAGGGACAGCAAGAGTAACTTTAATATCCCCCAGTCCCTGAGCCGTTTTTTCGCCGTAAAGGGCAATACGGGTAAGGAATAAGCAAGAGATAGGATACCCAGAAACAATGCCGTCCACAATACTTGAACGGGGAGGAACAACAAGCAAAAACCGGATAAAAGCCCTCCTGCCCCGATACAAAAAAGATGTATCCCCGGATGCGCTAAGGACCAGCTGGCCCTGTCGGACAATACCGGGGCACTTTTTTTGATATAATAATGGATATTATAAATGAACAGGGTATTCCCCAACAGGAAGCCATGCAGCGGGGACACCATAGCCGGGAAATGGCCCAGTAGTAGCTTTTCTGTGGCCATACATAATCCTACAGCACAAAGTGCGGCAAAGAAACTGGTATACAATATGCCTTTCAATAATGCCAATACAGGAGCAACTTATGCCGGCAAGTTAATTCAAATGTATGCGCAGGCAAAACTCAATTTTAATTTTCTTATTTTTGCGCCCTTGTGAAACGTTATAGAGAGAGCCGAAAATTTAACGCAGTCCGGAATGCAGCCCTGGGATTAATAGATTTCTTCTACCCGCCCTTCAGACGTTGGATACCTGTTCAAACCTTCCGCTACCTGGCTTGCGGCGGTGGGGTTACGGTATTAGGGCTGCTTGTCTATTTTATAGCCTATAACTTCCTGTTAACCCCTTTCGTATTTACAGAAGTGGTTAATGGAAGACCCGAAGAACTGGTTTCTATGGCAGGTTTTTCGGTAACCCTTTATATTGCTGCCTACATCCTGTCCTTCCTGGTCAGTTTCCCGATTGGGTTCTTCCTGTCTAAATTTGTCGTCTTCCAGGAATCCCAGCTTAAAGGGAGGATCCAGCTCTTTCGTTATGCGACATTACAAGCATTGAATATCCTGCTGAATTATACCCTGCTCCATTTTTTTGTAGGCTTCTGCGGTTTCTGGGCTACCCCTTCCCAGACCTTCACAACGGTAATCATTGCCCTTTTCAGTTATTTTTTTCAACGGTATGTTTCTTTCAGGACTAAAAAAGATCCTGCTGTGGCCGGTATTCCTCCTATAGAAGATGAACAATAATGTGTTATTTTCTTTAAGGTTAATTTCTATTATTAAATAGGAAACCCTACCTTTGCAGCCGGTTGAAAAAGCCACAAGCTGTAGGCATTCAAAGGCTTCGTAGTACAATGGATAGTATAAGAGTTTCCGAAGCTCCAGATCCAGGTTC
>CAZFKK010000340.1:2185-3572 GCA_964519735.1 uncultured Taibaiella sp. | reverse complement strand
TCCCTGATCACCAGTTTTCCTGCCTGGTATTGAGGCAATGCCGCCTTGAGCACGAAATTGGTTTTAATCCGACCCTGATCCACCAGCATAGTAATATCTATCCCCGGCCAGGCATCCTGAAGATGCAAACCATCGCTGCCTGCAGTGTAGCTAAGCCAACTTGCCTTTCCCAGGTTGGTTTCCCTTTTATTCGAGTCTACAAATAGCAGGGTCAGTTCTTTATTGAGTTGCACCCTATGCTTTCCTTGCCCTATCGTGACAATACCATTCAAGGCATCCACCACCATGGGTACATATGGGGAGCAAACGTTAAAAACACCCTCGCCCGATCTTTGCAAACCCCTGGGAAGGCTACGCCAGCTTTGTCGTTCACTTTTGTAATGTATAGGTTCATTGGCACTCATCATCCAGAGCTGTGTACCCCAACTTCCTATTGCGGCAAAGGTTTTCGTATTTTCCGTTCTCCGGTCCAATAGCTCATAACAATTATCACAGGGTGCGTTACTAAGAAGGCCCAATTCAGGATGTCCCTCAAAGCCCTTATTCATTTGCAGTACTTCCTCATTCAACAATATATTGCTGGACGGCCTTGTGAAATAAGAGAAATTATGCTGATCTGCAGCACGGGTGGTCAATAATTCCGACTCCTTAGCCAGGGCCACTTCTTGTGCACTTGCATGTGCAGGAGCCATCAGGAGCAGCACAACAATAATATAATGAAACAAACCTTTTATCATGGACGCATAAATTGTAACAAAAATCGAAAGCTCCAGTAAATCATCCACTGGCGGATCGTGTTGAAGGGAAGCTCCGGTCCTAATGAATGACGAACTTCTTTTGAAGATAGCCCTCTTCGGTCCGGATATTCAGGAAGTATATGCCTGATGCCAGAGAAGAAGTCACAATCCATTCCCTGTTGTTGCCGGGAGCCAGCCGGATCGTTTGGTCCGGCAGCCATTGCTGTCCCATCAAATTTGTAACATTATACCTCATCTGTGTGGCTTTATCGGATTCAATACCCAACTGTATTGACTCCCTTGCAGGAACAGGAAACAGCCAAACCCTTTGCTCCATCAACATGGAATTCACGCTTAAGGTTGTGTCCAAACCGGTAATTTTACTTTGGACGCTGGCATTGATAAATAAGTATTTATTCTGCACTTTCTTCCAGATAACGTTGTAAATTTTGAATTTTTTCGGATCCCATTTAGGGTCCGTTACCTTAAATTCAAAGGTTTTATCGAAAGTTGCATCCATGGCTATACTGCCTTCGGCAATTTTATTACCCCAGGCAGCATTGGACATAGAAGCCCTTAGCACACCATGGTGGGCCACCTTTGCTGTACCCTGGCCGTTTTGCAAATTCAGAGCCCCATCTTCTATAAGA
>CAZFKK010000340.1:0-2175 GCA_964519735.1 uncultured Taibaiella sp. | reverse complement strand
AAGATATGCCGCTAAGTAGTATTCGCCCTCCGTTGCTGTCCAGAATTGAACCCTAGCATTTACAGTAAGATCCTTTCCATTAATCACCAGCTCACTCGCTGCACTAGCCAGGGGCTCCGTCGCAGCAAAAGAATCCACCTCCATCATAATATTTGCCGCCATTTCATCGACATAGGTTGCCGGCCGGTTGAGGTCTTCATGGGCGATGCCATTAACCCCGAAGTCCGGATAGCTGCCCTTAAAAAAGGGCTGCGCCACAGCATAAGCGGTATTGTTATAAAACTCCTTGTTTCCATGGCTGGGATCGTCTGATGTAAACAGGCTTACATATAGCGCCTTTCCCTTACTTTCTTTGATAAGCTCGTCCGCCAGTACCCAGCCCCATCCACCGCAGGGACCGCACCAGGTAGCGGTAATTTTGTGTACCAGGGATATATTTTTCTTCTCAGGAAGCTGAGCCTTCCCTACCGTGCACATAGCAATGCTGCATAACAGCGATAATGTCAACCTTTTCATAAGAATCGTGGATTAAAATTTAGTAAAACAAATTATACAAAAAAAAGCAGCAATTTATACCTGGACTTTTAGAAATATCCCGCAACTATTTATACGACATAAGAGATTTAAATTCAAAGATCAATGCTTTACCGCCCTGAACCGATAAGTATTATGTTGTGCCTTTAGCTCAATAACATACATACCTTGCGGGAAAGATGAAAGATCTGCATTGAAGTGCAGCCCATCTCCAACCGCCACTTCGGTCAACCGCTGACCGGTTACGTTAGAAATACGGATGACCACATCATTCAGCTGCTTGTCCGTTTGCAGGTGCAGCAACCCGATTGTAGGGTTGGGATACATATTGATGTTCACCAATTCAGGTGCATTAATGCCGACATATTCCCATAAGAGACATTCCGAAGTATCTGCACACCCGTTTGTTTGCAACACTACAGCGTATTGAGCCGTTTCGTTAAGGGGCGGGGTGAAGCTTTGTTCCGTAGCACCAGGAATGGGTTCAAAATCCCGATCGCAGCGCAGCCATTGGAATTTTTCAGCGGCATTGACGCTGACCAGCGTCCTTATATCCAATGCAATTTTCGCATTGGGTATAGCATTTATCGTTAAATCGAGTACCTGTACACTATCACAGCTCTCAGCGCCTGTAAATACGTGGGTAAAATAGCCACTTTGATCATAGTTCACCGTGTCAAATTGAAAGCTCCCGCATGCCGACACTACCAGAGTATCCTGGTAAGTATGCCGGATGATTACCTCATGTACAATATTACTATCGCAGCCTACAGCATTGGTAAAATGTTCCAGGTAAGTTCCACTCTCTAAAAAGATGGTGCCGTTTAGGGTCACAGAATCACAGTAATATTCGGTGACTACAGCATTCGTAGAACTATCTGCAATCGTTAAGTGCAGGGTCACCACGCTGTCGCATCCTAAAGAAGTACGAAAAGTATCGATATAAATTCCGCTTTTATATAACACTTTTCCGCTAAAATCGAAATTATCACAAGCTTGCTTTTCTATGTCAAGAAACTCATTACAGTGTAGGGCTATCTTCATAAAGTACGCATCTTGTAATCGCACAGGAGTTAGCAAACCAATACTACTTTTATTGTTGAAATCAAAATTCACCGCAGCGACAAAACTTCCGGCAAGGAATAAATTGGCATTATTGTCTATTGCCATAGCTCTTCCTTCATCCTGACCCGTCCCCCCAATGTTCTTCGCCCAAATCAAATCTCCCAGACTATTATATTTACAAAGGAAAATATCCCCAACTCCGTTTGTAGCCACAGTATCATTATTCGTCCCGGGTGATGTAAAAGTCAATTTAGGCGAATTAAAAGTACCAAGTAATAAAATTTCATTAGCTCCGTCAACAAGTATACTATTCACTTGGTCGTTACTGGAGCCTGTTATATGCCTGACCCATTGGAACCTCCCTAGAGAATCATATTTTGAAACGAAGCCATCGTTGAATCCTAATGCTTTAATCTCTGAACTGGCGCCACCAGGATTAAAATTTAAGGTTCCGGAAAACAACCCTGCGAGGTAAATATTACCCGATCGATCTACGGCAATACTATTGGGTTGTATGGATTCAGGATGTCCACCAATCGCTTTCAATGATATACAATTCCCTTGATCATCATACTT
>CAZFKK010000339.1:1921-3576 GCA_964519735.1 uncultured Taibaiella sp. | reverse complement strand
CATAACGTCCAGGGTAAGAAGCAGGAGTACCCGTTGGAACACCTCCGAATGCTGTGAAAGTTGTCAGGTCCACTCTTGGGTACAATAATCCTTTTCCTATATTGGTTGAAGAATTATACGCCGTATTAGATGATGCATCAATAAATGCAGAGCTATTGGGTGCTATCGTATTGGCATTATTGTCTGCTATGCGTACCTGTGCGTAAGACAAACCGGTTGTTATCAAAAAGGTAATGATATATAAAGATCTAAATTTTGTGTTCATTTGTTTGTTTATAGTATAAATTGATTAAATTAATGATTAGTAACCTGTAACCGAGTCCCATGACCCTTCACCGGTTCCTCCTAAATAAATTAAGATAGCTGATGAACCGGCATTAATGTTTAAAAAACTATTATTTCTCACATGAGGTAGAATTTCCACGTTACGTGAACCTATTTGGGAAACATAAACCACTTTCCCAACAGGAATTCCTGATGTAGGAAGTGTTAAAGTTTGTGAGGGAAGGCTTACATTTAATCTTATAAAATCGTCGGTCGGAGCCACAGTATAGCTACCGGTGATTTCAGGAGTTACGTTAAATGTTCCCGATGCAGACGGAGTTGTGGGTACCCATGCGGTTCCGTTCCACTGCAATACCTGTCCTGTCGTTGCACCCATTTGTGCCAAATGGCTTGCCTGTATCCCTGCAGGTTTAACATCTAATGTATAAGGGTCTCCCGCAGTTCCTGAGCCTTCCAAAGCCAATGGATTCGGAACAGACATATTGTTGTAGGGGCCTACTACTTCATTTCCAATCACACCATCTTCTTCAGCCACAGCTCCCGGTGATGTGGTGATCCATTTTGTCCCGTCCCATTGTAACGTTTCACCTACTGCTGTTCCTGTCATCAATCCTAAAGTATAAGGATCTCCTGCAGTTCCTGAACCCGCACGTACCAAGCCACGGTCTGTGGTTGCATTCAATACCTCATTTCCGATCACGCCGTCTACTTCAGGACCTCCGACACCTGTTCCTCCTATGGATCTCCATTTGGAAGTAGGGCTGTCATAATAGTAAAAACCAGGTCCGGTAATATCCGAAGTCTTTCCCGAAGAACCTGTTCCTGAAGTCACAAAAACCAACGTTCCGTTCTGACCTGCTAAGTAAGCTCCGTCTTTGGTGGAAAGCTCTGCAACTGTAAATCGTGGTACCAAAACCCCATCAGGTCTGGTTGCCAGAAGAGTACCTGCTACATCAAAACTAGCCTGGGGATTGATCTTCCCGATACCCATGTAACCATCAAAGGTTACCACTACATCATTTGCAACCTGATCTGGGTCCGGGGCAGTACTCACTGGGTTATCTTCAGCTCCGTCTATATGGAATCTGGCCATTGCCCAATTGGTTCCAAAAGAAACGTGCTGCCATCTATTGATGCTTATACCGGGATGGCTGGGGTCAAAGGCATGAGAGCCTGATCCGTGGGCCCCGATCGTCAGAGCGTCTTCACCCCAGGTACTTCCGGCTTGGGTATTGTGTTGGAGATAGTACCCATATCCGGTATTGTTTTCATTGAAGCGGATACTACCCCCGCTTCCGTCTATATTGGCGTTGGAATGTATCCTCAATATAGGATTGGGCTCGCTTCCTGTCTGGGATGCGGGACCCCCG
>CAZFKK010000339.1:0-1911 GCA_964519735.1 uncultured Taibaiella sp. | reverse complement strand
AGTGGAGCATCAGTTCCGATCCCCACCCTGTTATTCAGACCATTTACGGAGAATGTATTCCCATCGACAGAAAAGCCGTTAACAGCATCTGAGGTAAAGGCCAAAGTGTTGGTGCCCTGGTCTACTATGGTGTTTTGAATAAGCGTACCGCCGAGCTGCATCTCATTACCGCTTAATGAAAGCCCGTTCGATGCTCCATAGATCTGCCCGCTTCCGCTTCCGCCTCCGAGCTTTTGCCATAAAGATCCGTCAAAATAATAGTAACCCTCCGAATCAATATTGATTCGGGGACCCGTGGAATCCCCATCTCCGGTATCTGTAATATAAATTATGGCGCTTTGCTGGTCTGTTCCATACAAAGAGTTTCCTTTGTCGGTCAGTTCACCAAGTGTAAGCCTGGGTGCCTGCAAACCGTCTGTTTCCATACTGCTGCCGGAAGCAACAACATCCAGGGTAGATTTAGGATCTTCCGTACCGATCCCCACTTGCGCCTGCAGTCCGGCAAAAGCCAGCCCTGCAGCTGCTAATAAAATTTTCTTCATTTTTTGTTAAGTGTTTAAGGTTATTATTTGTAAGTATTTATTTCTGTCATTGTCGTTTCCTGTTTTTAAAAAAGGGGTTATGTTTAATATCCTGTGTCAGTTAGGGATTAGTTTTCTTTCAAAACGGGTACAGGAAAAAGGTTCCTGTACCCGTAAAAAACTTTGTTTTATAAGAATCCTGTCTCCCCTAAAAACCGTTTCACTTTATCACAGCTTATGGAAGCCCAACGTTGTGAGACCTTGTGAAGGGTGTGAAAAAACGTGCGCACCGGTGATAGTACTCCCCCCGGGTTGCACTTTTCGTATTTCAAGGCGGATAGTCGTTGGTTCAGATACGGTAATATAGGTGGTCATGGGCACAACCCTGTTTCCTGAATTGCGATAATCAAGAGGAATAGGGATATAATTTATAATCCGCATCGTATTAGCCACTTCTGTACCTGCGGTTACATTAAATAACCGGCCGTTCATATGTACAGCGGCAGGGTTTGAAGGGGCGCCTTCCATTGAGCTGCATATATCTGCCGAGATCATATAGATACCCGCTCCCGGTAGTGTTATCTGCGCATTGGTAACCGGTAGCCACACATTATTTGGTTCGGAATTAAAGTTCGTAGTAAGAGCGATGGCCTGACCGTACTCCGGTGCAGCCGTGATCCATTTTGTTCCGTCCCACTGCAGCGTTTCACCTACTGCTGTTCCTTCCATCAGCCCTAAAGTATAAGGGTTTGCGTCGGTTCCGGCACCGGCACGTATCAATCCCCGGTCTGTTGTCGCATCAAGCACTTCGTTTCCAATCACGCCGTCTACTTCAGGACCTCCGCCTCCGCCTAAATCAGCAGGATCAACGGTTTTTAAAACCCCATCAGCATTGGCTACCACTATGCGGTCGGTTAGCACGTCTCCCTGATAAGGTGCGGTGTTGATATCACGTACACGTACCCCTTCGGAACCGATGTCAAGCATCTCGGTGGGCTTTGCCGCAGCTTCCACTCCGATGATACCGATACCGGTGTGGGCATTTTTCAGGATGGTCATGGCATTGTTTAGTGATGATGGACCGCTGCCATTCCCCACTTGCATAAGGGCATCCGTAGGTACCCAACCGGTTACGTTTCCTGTAGTAATGCTATTATTCCTACCAATTGACACTCCATTATAGGTTGCTGATATCAAATTGGTTCCGATCGCCGTAGAAAAGTCACCGCTCGCTGTATTATTATTTCCAATGGTGATCCCACGCATCCCGCTCGCCGTATTGTTAAACCCGGCGGCAAAAGAGTACGTCCCGCTAGCCTCATTGTTGCTTCCAAAGGCGGCAGAGTTGGCTCCTACGGCTGCAGAAACATTGGGAGTTCCTCCACGTACC
>CAZFKK010000338.1:0-3579 GCA_964519735.1 uncultured Taibaiella sp. | reverse complement strand
GGTATTCCGGAAAGCTATGCAAAGGAAAAAAATACAGGATAAAGAAGCCTCAATTAAAGATTTCATAAGGGAAATCGGCCATTCGGTACAAACTACCTTTGTTATGGCAATTTTTGGCCTGGTATTTTTATTCAGCCCTGTCAGGGAATATACCCAGATTTACAACGAGGTCAATGAATATCCACTATGGTGGATACCCCTGAGTATTATCTTATGCCTGATCCTGCATGATACTTATTTCTATTTCATGCACCGGGCCATCCATCATAAAAGTTTATTCAAACGAGTTCACCTGTTGCACCACCGCTCTGTTAATCCTTCCCCCTGGGCCTCATATTCCTTTCATTTTTGGGAAGCCTGGCTGGAAAACGGCATTTTGGTGCTGATCATTTTTGTGCTGCCCCTGCATCCGGTAGCTATAGCCGGTTTTGTATTGTCCTCCTTTATTATTAATGTATATGGACACCTGGGCTATGAGATCATGCCCCGTTGGTTTCGCCATTCTTTTCTCTTTGAAATACTGAATACCTCTGTTTACCACAACCTGCACCACAGCAAATTCAAAGGAAACTACGGCCTGTATTTCCGGGTCTGGGACAGACTGTTACAAACAGAACATCCCGATTATGTGCAACAATATGATAAAATTCAAAACAAAAGATTTGAAACCATCCCTTTCTCCTGAAGAAGCAGCTTCTGTTTCACCAGGAGAAAGGAATCATCCTCTTAGCCCGATCATCATTTTTTCCAGCCTCCGCCAAGTGCTTTATACAAATGAATAGCGGCATAAACCTGCCTTTTTTCTGCCTGGATGAGTTCAAGATCAGCCATCAGCTTACTTTTCTGAGCCGCTACAATCTCCAGGTAGTTGGCATAACCGGATATATAAAGGTCATTAGAAATGTTGACGCCTGATGACAATGCAGCGACCTCCTGTGTTTTCAATTCAATAACCTGCCTGTTATGCGCTAAGGAATGAAATAAATTCTCAACTTCCCTGTAGGCATTCAAAGCCACCTGCTGATAACTGATTAAGGCAGATTGCTGCCTGGCACTGGCAATCTTATATTGTGAACGGATCTGGTTTTGTTGAAACAGGGGCGCAGTAATGCCTCCTAATAGCTGGTACCCGATGGATCCGGCAGAAAAAAGTACATTGCCACTAAAGGCACTAAGCGCAGAATAAGCGGATACCTGGATCGTGGGGAAAAATGCAGCCCGTGCAGCATGAGCATCAGCCTTACTTGCCTTAAGCTCCTCAAAGGCCTCTAATAAATCGGGCCTGTTTTGAAGGAGTTGAGCAGGCAAACCGCTTAACTGAGCGACACTGCTTTTCTCTAAAGCGAGTACCGTATCCCGCCTGATGGTTCCTTTATATTTACCGGCCAGCATATGCAGCAGGTTTTCTATCTCAATGATCTCCTGCTGCACCTGGAACAAACTGGATCGCGTGTTTAATAATTGGGCCTTCATTTGTTGCAGGGCCAGTTCCGTAGCTCTGCCAACCTCCCGTTGAACGGTAACAGCCTCCAGCGCCTTTTCCTGCAACTGAATATTATCCCGGATAATACCCGATTCTTTATCTAATGCGATCAATTCATAGTAAAGTAACGCCGTTTGGGTAGCCAAAGAAGATTGCACCAGGTGTACGCCCTGCTGCGACGCCAGCACACGATGACGGGATGCTTTTTTCATACTTCTTAGCCTTCCCCACAAATCCAGCTCCCATGAGGCATTCAGGCCCAGCCAGTAATCAGGGCTAAATTGAGTATTTATTTTCTGCTGTTCTTCTATATTGGGAGAAAGATTAGTGTCGAAATTACCTACGCCCTCCTGGGTATATTTACCATACCTGGTGCCGGATGAAAGGATTTGGGCATTCAAAGCAGGAAGCAGGGCCCCTTTGCTCTTTGAAAAATAAGCAGTTGCTATAGCTACTCTTTGCAGGGCTAATTGATGTTCGGGGTTCCCCGCCAGCACATCTTTTATCAGCGCCGTTAAATAAGGATCTTTAAAAAAGAAAGCGGTGTTAAGGGTTACATCCTGTAAGGTATCTGCTGTTCCAATTGAAAAACGGGCAGGCATTTCCCGGATGGGAGTATCCTGGATCATCCTGGGAATATTACAGGAACTACACAACATTCCTATACTTCCCGCTATAACATAAATTATTCTATAATTAATCATTTTATTATTAGCTATTTCACTATTTATAAAAACATTTAAGAAGTAAGTGCGCCGGTTTTAGCCTTCTTTCGCTCTGAAAGAGAAGCGAACAATACATACAAGCCGGGTATTACTATGATGCCGGCAATAGTGCCGGTCAGCATCCCGCCTGCTGCTGCAATGCCAATGGATCTATTGCCCATTGCTCCTGCGCCGGTAGCGAGGCATAATGGGATCAGCCCTGCAACAAAGGCAAAGGAGGTCATCAGAATGGGACGCAATCTTAATGTCGCCCCATCAATTGCGGCCTGTACAATGCTCAATCCTTCCTTGCGGCGTTGGATAGCAAATTCTACAATAAGGATAGCGTTCTTACCTAATAAACCGATAAGCATTACCAGGGCTACCTGGGCATAAATATTGTTATCCAGGCCGGCGAGCTTTAAAGATAGAAACGACCCGAATATACCTGCAGGAAGACTGAGGATTACCGGCAATGGCAATAAAAAGCTTTCGTATTGTGCAGCCAGTAATAGATAAACAAACAATAAACACAAGGCAAATATGAGCAGCGCCTGGTTACCGGACAAAATCTCCTCCCGGGTCATGCCACTCCATTCGTAACTATACCCTCTTGGTAACTCTTGCGCTGCCACACGGGCCACAGCAGCAATAGCGTCACCGCTGCTGTATCCGGGAGCAGCATCCCCATTGATCATGGCTGAAGTGTACATATTATACCTGGTCAACTGCTCCGGACCATAAACACGCTCCATCCGGATGAAAGAAGAAAAAGGGACCATTTCGCCTTTATTGTTTTTCACATAAAGCTGCAGCACATCCTTCGGTTCTTTCCTGTATTCCGGTCCGGCTTGTACCATCACTTTATACATCTGGTTGAAACGTATAAAATTGGTAGCATAAAAACTACCTAATAAGGTTTGCAACGTATTCATAGCATTATCTACCGTCACTCCCTTTTTAGCTGCCATATCATAATCTATATGAATCAGGTATTGAGGAAAAGAGGCATCAAAACTGGTGAATGCATTACTGATTTCCGGGGCTTTCTTCATGGCTTCAATAAAGGCCTGCGTAACCTCTGCTGTCTTGGCAATATCCCCGTTCTTGTTTTGATCCAGCAAGCGCAACTCAAATCCGCTTGTATTACCAAACCCAGGGACTGTGGGGGGCGCAAACACTTCAATCCGGGCGTCTGTAATAGGCCGGCAAAGCTCCTCCAATTCCCGGATCACTTCCGCAACACCTTTATCCCGCTCATCCCAGGTCTTCAGATTGATCATGCCCATGCCATAGGAGGCTCCGGCAATTTCGTTGACAAGGCTATAGCCGGCAAGGGTCGTTACATTCTCTACCCCATCCAACTTACTGGCAACCCTGGTGATTTCGTCC
>CAZFKK010000337.1:0-3579 GCA_964519735.1 uncultured Taibaiella sp. | reverse complement strand
ATCGACCACTCTGCCATCTCTCCGGGCGCAAAATAAAGGTAAGCAGTCCGATTTTCCAAAAAAATATAAGATAATTTTGAAACTCTCTCCCAGAGCGGGTTTCAGCGCTGAAGATCCTATCGATTTATTTCGTAACTTTATAAAATAATTGACACAACCATGATGTTGACTTTCTTGAAAAATGCCGGCCTGATGGTTTTATGTGCTCTCAGCGCCTGTGGTCAAAAACAAAGCAACAGCCAATCTTCAACATTTAAACACATGATGAACACACATTCTTCCGGTACACCCTCCGCGCAAAGGGATACCGCTACTTTTGCAGCAGGATGTTTCTGGTGCGTAGAAGCACAATTCCAACAACTGAAAGGCGTCGATACCGTCGTTTCAGGATTTATAGATGGCCATGTAGCCAATCCGACTTATAAGGCAGTGTGCACCGGAACAACCGGGCATGCAGAAGCCTGCAATATTGTTTATGACCCTGCTGTGATCTCTTTTGATGAATTGCTGGCGGCATTTTTTACAGCTCATGATCCGACCCAGCTGAATAGGCAAGGTAATGATATAGGAACTCAATACCGTTCAGGCATTTATTATCATAACGATGTCCAGAAGGATAAAGCCACCTATTATATTCAGCGCTTGAATGAAGAACATGCTTATGATAACCCCATTGTTACAGAGGTAAAACCTTATACCACATTTTACGTTGCGGAAGATTACCACCAGGATTATTATAATCAGAATAGCGGGGAGGGGTATTGCCGTATGGTCATCCAACCTAAACTGGAAAAGTTTAAAAAAGTATTTGCGGAAAAATTAAAATAAGAAGGATGCCCTGATCCTGATCCGGGGATACATCAAATATCCTGGTCCGGAATATATCAAAAGCAAGGAGGAATTTCTTTAGAAATTCCTCCTTGCTTTTGATGATCATTAAAATTGATGATTATGGATAATCCGGAAATTAAGAGAAGGCATCTTTTATTTTCTCAAAGAAACTCTTTTCCTTACGGGCTTCTTCACCTGCTTCAAAATTTGTCGAATCCCTCATCTTTTCCATAATTTCCCTTTCTTCTTCCGTAATATGTTGCGGTGTCCAGACTTTTACTTTGACCAGCTGATCTCCTTTCTGGTAACCATTGATCTCCGGAAACCCTTTCCCTTTTAAGCGGAAAATTTTACCACTCTGGGTGCCCGCCGGTATTTTTATTTTAGCTTTTCCATCAATAGTAGGCACTTCTGCCTGTGTTCCTAATACAACATCGGGAAATGATAGCGGCAGTACATATTGTATATCCATGCCGTCACGGCTTAGTTCAGGGTGTTTTTCTTCTTCTATCAGGATCAGCAGATCTCCCGGAGCGCCACCCCGTTCTCCGACATTCCCCTTGCCTCCCATACTCAATTGCATGCCTTCCTGAACCCCTGCCGGAACATCAATATGGATGGTTTCTTCTCCATATACCCTTCCTTCTCCTTTGCAGGAGCCGCATTTTGCAGAAATGCTTACCCCTTCTCCATTACAGGTAGGGCAGGTAGTAACGGTTTGCATTTGTCCCAGGAAGGTATTGGTTACCCTTCTTACCTGGCCGCTGCCTCCGCAACTGCCGCAGGTCTGAACTGATTGGCTGTCTTTAGCCCCGCTGCCATTACAACTGGTGCAGGAGACATGTTTCTTTACCTTTATTTTCTTAGTAGTCCCATGAGCAATCTCCGCATAGCTGAGTTTGAGCTTTACCCTCAGGTTAGACCCGCGGGAACCCCTGCTTCTGCCGCCGCCTTGTCGTCCGCCGCCAAAGAAGCTACCAAACATGTCGTCTCCGAAAATATCTCCGAAGTTGGAAAAAATATCTTCCATCCGCATGCCGCCCTGACCTCCATATCCGCCACCGGCAGCTCCACTCATTCCGGCATGGCCGAAACGATCGTACTGCGCCTTTTTCTGACTATCGCTAAGCACTTCATAGGCCTCTGCGGCTTCTTTAAATTGCTCTTCAGCTGCTTTATCCCCCGGATTGCGGTCCGGATGAAATTTCATGGCCACTTTACGATAGGCCTTTTTTATTTCATCCGCGCTGGCGTTCTTGTCCACGCCTAATATTTCGTAAAAATCCCGTTTCGACATTTTATTATTGATATTCAATTCAGTAGCGTTCACAGCTTCTTAAAGCGGTAAGGCGCACTCGTTATTTGCAAAATTATTTTCCTACTACAACTTTCGCATGACGGATAATTTTATCATGCAGGTAATAGCCTTTCAACACCTCATCCACTACTTTGTATTTCAAATCTTCTGATGGCGCCGGTATTTCCGTAATTGCCTCATGCAGCTCAGCATCAAAATCATGACCCTTGGTCTCCATTTCCTTTAAACCTTTGCTTTGCAATACCTTCTTAAGCTTGTTAAAGACTAAGGTCACCCCTTCGGTATTGGCCTCTATATCTTCCGAATGCTCTAGTTGCTGTGTAGCGCGATCCGTATCATCCAGAACATCCAACAGAGATTTAATAATATCTTCGCCGGCACTTTTTGTCAATTCAATTCTTTCCCTTGCCGTACGTTTCCTGAAATTGTCAAATTCAGCAACAAGTCTCAGGTATTTATCATTTACTTCTTTTAAATTCGCTTCCAATTGTGCGATCCGTTGCTCTTCTTCAGAGGTCAATTCGTCATTTAAAACAGAATCTTCTGCCAAACTATCATTAACCGTAGTTGGGTTGGCAGTCTCTTCTTCAGGTTGATCCTGCTGCTCATTTTCTTCCTGATAGTCTTTCTTTACATCATTTTCATTGGTATTCATGTCTCGCTTTTTATTAAAAAGATTAAATCGGTTCATCAGTATAATAGGTGTTCAATAATGCTGCCAAAGTTGCTTTTTGTCAAAATGACATTTGATAATGAGCTCAGAAGCAATTGAAATATTGATTTATGAAATTATATTTATTGTATGTGAGTGTTGGGGAATAGCTCATAACAAGCCTTATTGATCATGGATTTCCAATTCAGAATTGAAATAACATAATTAGAATTGAAAGAATAAAAAATATTAACCGGCTTTCTCTATATGATAGCAACTCCAATGTTTATTAAAATGAGTAATAATCCAACATTGCTTTGCAGGTGATTCTTTTAATTTCAGGATGCCCAGGCTGAGTGCGAAGGCACTTGCTGTAGGAAATTCGCCACAATATTGTTTGAAAAGCAGGGGTGTATGCTGCGGGAAAAGTTCATCTTTCAGCGCCTCATAAATAGGGTCAGTGGTCATTTGCCCATTAGCTCCGAGAATAAGGACATCTTCCGGGTGAATTTTTGGGCTCCGGGACGCAAAAAATAGCCTAAGCTGTTCCATGACCTCAGAGAGATGATCTGCCCGGAACATATGCAATTCCTTTATCCTGGCTAATGCTGTTGGCTCCTGATGCCGGGAAAGGGTAAAAAACGAGGCTCCCTCGCCGGCAGTAGTGGCATGATCATATAGTCCGAAGCGTTTCAGGATAGCATAACCTGTATCCGTGCACTCCTCTGCGGCTCCGGCCAATACCTGGGATGTCGTAGGTTCAGACAGCATTAGCCGG
>CAZFKK010000336.1:2858-3595 GCA_964519735.1 uncultured Taibaiella sp. | reverse complement strand
ACTGTTTCCATGGTAGATGCACACTTAAAATGCTTCTTCGCTAATGCCGCTACCGGCAGATCTTCCTTAAAATGCTCTTTGATGTCCTTATCCAGGTTGGCAAACGCACGCTCATTTTCTAACTTACGTTGCTGAGAACGTTTAGCCTCCTTGATATCTTCAGGATAGCAATTCAGTAGTTTAAAAGCCATCGTTTTAAAATAGGTAGACTGATCCCATATGTCCTTGTTCCTGGCATAAATCAATTTTTGGTTGAGCTCCTCAAATGTAATGGCGCTTAATAAGGCCATATCCAGGTGAACACTGCCTTGATCGGTATCCAGCTGCCGCAGCATAGATTGAAGCCCGGCATGCTTAGCCATCTTTTTTTCCAATTCCGATCTTTTGAAGGAGATAAACACGGATAAGGTGTACTTGGAATGAAGGGTAAAAAAATGTGGCTGGTTAGGCACCAGCCGGTAGAGACTATAATGACTGGCATCGAGCCGGAGCTTGCTAAACGGCGGGAGATCAGCTACGACATTACCATAAGGAAGATAATGCAATCCTATCCAATCTTTAGTTGCCATGTAATGTGCGTCAACGGGTGCTTCATTCCAGAATTCATTAACCCAGATACAGATGCCCGATAACGCACAAACCTCAATCTTTTGGGAAAGATGGCTGATGCCCTGACCGGATCCATACAATGCTTTTGCACCGGGTATGATACGCTCCTGGTAATGTAGGGGAATGTT
>CAZFKK010000336.1:1939-2848 GCA_964519735.1 uncultured Taibaiella sp. | reverse complement strand
CCTTCTGGAATCATTTTCATTGGTGACGTTTTTGGCGAGTACGTCCAACCGGAAAAATCGCTAAAAGACAGTCATAATATGCTCTTTTCCCTGCTGTCGGATGTTCATAGGATATATATTCAAAGTTTGATGCATGATTGATTATGGCCGTTTAATTTCGGATTGCAGCAAGCAATTCAAAATAGCCGCTAACGCGAATATAGCTAACATTATCTTAAAATATTGATTTTATGGAAGAATATATTTTTAGTGCATTATCCAACAATGGGCAATACATTAGGTTAATTACCCTTATTAAATTGCCCATGATGCAATGAAACAACAGCGCTTAAATTGCTTATTACGTAATTGAAAAATAGCCTATTAAATATATATAAATACATATATATAATAAGCAGCTTAAGGAGTAAAATCATCGAGGGAAAAGGCTATAAGACAACCCTATAGCTCCATATTTGGACAAGCCTGGAAAACAAAGATGCTGCTTCTTTAAACAATATGTATTCTAATTTGTATTACAACAGACTGCCGCATTTCTTTCCATTAGGCAGTTTCCTTATTTCCCTTGAGTAGCTCCTGCGACCTGGTTGTATCACCAACATCGGGATATGGCTTTAACATCCCCGGAATACCCAATATCCTGTTTGCTAATTAACAAGAGCAAGAATCTTTGGAAGATGAGTATTCCGGGAATTCATTCACTTTTAATACATATTTTATGTTGACTCACTTTAGAAGTTTGATCGAAATACTGCACCGTCTGGAGCGGCTACTCAGCCTGCTCCTGGTTTTCTTGATAGAGTGTCGCGCACAAATCCTCCTGGAGGCAAATGATGCCGACCGGGAACCCCGCAACCTGGAGGACTGGATGGACCGGCAGCAGGTGATGGACTACCTGAAGATCAGCAA
>CAZFKK010000336.1:0-1929 GCA_964519735.1 uncultured Taibaiella sp. | reverse complement strand
TAGAGAAAGAGTGTGTGTATAAAGGCAGAAGTATGGGCAGAAATTTTCTGCCCTTACTTGGTATATGAACCTGTCCTTGCCCAACAACGACGTAGTGAGGGGCATACTGTCGCTGATGATGCCCTACTTTAAAACGAGTATGCTCAATAACGTTACGTTGTTGCCCAACAATGAAGCAAGTATGCCCTATAATGCTCCATTGTTACCCAAAGATGAAGCTATTATAGCCAACAATGTTACACTGTAGCCCAACAATAAAGCAGGTATGCCTTATAACGTTCCCTTGTTACCCAAAGATGAAGTAAATATACCTAACGACGTTACATCGTTACCCCGCAATGCAACAAGGATGCCCACCAACGCTACGTTGACGCCCGACAAGGCAGCAAGTATGCCCAATAATGTTACATTGTTAGCCAACAATGAAGCAAAGATACCCAACAACGTTACATCCTTGCCCAACAATGAAGCCAATAGGTTCAACAACGTTACATTGTTGCCCCTCATTATGTTCAAGTACTCCCTAAGCGTTGTCAGTTACCCCAAAAAAATGAGGTGATTTCTTCCGCACGGGCGCTAAAAGAATCCGATAAGGTTCAAAAGAGCACTAAAGTTGGTATGCCGCCCATCGGGTGGCTACATTTGTTTTCAGAATCGGTGGTACCCCATTCGGATTTATTTTTTCACTGTTTAAATGTTACGTTATGAACAACAAACAATTTGCCCTTGGCGGGTTTAATCATGTAAAAGATGATGCATTGCTGGTACGGGCTATGACCGTATTGCAAGCCATGGATAACAATGCCTATTTCCCGGACCCGGTTCCGGCGCTGGTAGATGTTACGCCCCTCATGGAGGACTTCGGCGACAAGTTGAAATTAGCCCGCCGCAAAGGCAACCCACATGACACGGCCGTTAAAAACCTGAGCCGCAAAGCCCTGGCTGCTGCGTTGAAGGAACTGGCCTTTTATGTAAGCGCGAAAGCGGACGGCGCCTTGCATGCCTTGCTCAGCTCCGGTTTTGAACTGAGCAGCTACCCGAGAGGCGGCGAAGTACCGGACATTGTGGATGGTGTAAAGCTAAAGGATGGCAAGCAAAGCGGACAGATGCGCCTGGACTTCAACAAGCAATCCTCCGCCTTGCTGTACGAGTATCGCTATGCACAGGAGCAGGATGAAGCAGGACCCGGGGATTGGACCATCCTAAGGACCAGCACGTCCCGCAACAATATCCTGGCCCCCCTGGCGCTCTACAAGCGGTACTATGTGGAGGTGCGGGCCATAAACGGCTTCGGTGCCTCAGGATGGAGTGAAGCGGTATCTCATGTGGTAAGATAAACATCAGGTACCTGCCTGGTCCGCTGCGAGCGGCGGGCCAGGTTTTTTTCTAACACTAAAATCAAATATTTTATGTCTGTTACATTATCATTGCCGGTTTACAATAACCCGGTACAAAAAGAATACCGATCCTCTACGGAGCTTAAACTATTTGCAGGATTGAGCACAGCTCTGTTAGCCTTCCTATATTGTGCTCCCCTATTGCATCTGGCCGATCCGGCTGCTGCAGCAATAGATTTGGGGGTCCTGAGCTTCCTGCCCCTGGCCCTGCTGGCCATATTGATTTTTGTGAGCATCAGCCTTTGGCTATTGGGCCTGATCTGGCCGGCATTCCGTTATTACCGTAACCATCATTTTGAATCCAATTTTAAATCTTTAGCGCCATGGCAAAAAATAACATTCTATATGATCGCCTTCTTCCTGCTGCTTTATGCATTTGTCTGCTGCCTTGGCGCAGTATGCTAGGGCAAAGCCGGCCGGAAGATCGACACGATCCCACACCACGCTCCGCTTAAAACTCCGGGAGATCTATACTATCAAACAGAAGATCAACAGGTGCAAGCCGAATGGATACCCGAAGGGGTATTTCAAT
>CAZFKK010000335.1:0-3608 GCA_964519735.1 uncultured Taibaiella sp. | reverse complement strand
ACTTTTCATATTGTAAGAAGAGACATCATATGCTTTGCCCCTGATCGTATCTTTCCTGAACGCCCCGAGGTGAAAATTGAAATTACTGGGATGGTCGGCGCCAAGCATGCCAAACCCTTCGTAAATTACCGGAAGATTAAGGAGCAGTACCGTATCTGCCTTTTGCCAGCGAAAATTGTCCATGATGCTATAATAGACTTTGGTAGCCCCCCTTGCACGCAGGATCAGGAAATAAGCGCCACAAAGAAAGGCAGACATATAGATCCCCATAACCAGCCACCTGGTTTTCATAGCCCCTTTATGATAGAAAATAAGGCCTGCTAAGAAAGGGTAGAAGAAAGCGCAGGCAAGGTAGTAATAACGATTCCCCTGGTAAGGAAACAAATCATAAAACCACATAGGTAAAATGATCATGCAACTGCTGAGGCCCATTAAGAATAAGGTAAAGAGGATCCGGGCCCGGTCAGGCATCCTGCGAAATTTCCAGGTACCATAGCCGATGCCCCCCAACAGCAACAGGCCCGATGCCATAATAACCGCTGAATGTTCTGTAAAACGGTAAAAGGATTGTTTCCAGCGTAAAGGCAGGAAATATTCCATAAAATAAATATGGGCCAGAAATTTATTCAGACGGCTGAGTACATAGGATGGGGACAGCAACCGGGCTAAATCAAAATCTGCTCTGCCTATATTCTGGTTAAGGGTGAGCCTGAGGGTGATAAAATAGACCAGTAGCAGCAGGATCAAAGGCAGGAAGATGTTCAACAGACCTTTTCTGAACCCGGCTTTATCCACACGGTCAGAAAACCTTAAGGCAAAGAGCAGGATCAGTACAAAACAGGGTGTCAGGTAGAATATTTCCAGAAAGAAAGTGGACAGGTAGTACAGGATGCTGATCAAAACAAGATACTTTGTTTCAGGCCCCTTTAAGTAAGCTAATGTCCAGCGCAGTACCTGGAAGATGATGCCTGTGCTGATCAGGTAATGACTGCAGGCTTTCCAGATGACAGGTTCGGTAGCGAGCGGGGTGATTAAGAAAAGGAGCGTTCCGGTAAAGAATACTTTTTCTGCTCCTTCCCATCCCATAAAATGAAACAGGGAAGACAGGAAGCGGAACAATAAGAAGCCATTAAGCGCATGCAGCAGGGTAAAAGTAACAAACCAGGGAAAGGGGTGTGTTCCGAACAGACTGATGAACAGGTAGTGGACGGTGAAGACACCCTGGTACAGGCTATGCTTCATATAGTTGATATAGGACAGGAAATCCATTTCCCGCTGAAGGCCGATGTAGGACACAATATCTTCATATAGTCCCGCTTGGTTTGCAGGAAAATATAACAGGAGCACAACCAGCCAGAAACATAAAAATAATAATTTCGGATTGCCGGTAATTCTGGAAAATAGGATCATGAAGGGGAATGTAATGATTTTTCTTTAATGAAAAGCCTTGCAAAATAAGGTTTCTATATAAAGTTTGAAAAAAAAATCGTTTATTGCGCCCTGCTCAACAATAGATGCTACAAGAAAATGCGATTCCTGGTATTGTCTCTTCTATTTCTACTTCCTGTTTTGATGGTTTCAGCGCAAAGTCCCTTATCGTTGAGAGGAAAAAGATGGTATGCAAAAGGCCAGGAATATGTAAGGAAGCGGAATGATGCCAAAGCCGAATCTTTCTTTTTAAAAAGTTTGAGACAGGACCCTCATTTTGTGGCAGCCTATGCGGAATTAGGCAGGTTGTACCTGGATAAGGGCCAGTTTACCAAGGCTGCAGATCTGTTTAAGGAAGCTACACGCCGTTGTCCTGAAGGCGATCATGCTTTTGCTTTACCTTTAGCCCGGGCGCTTAACGGCGCTCAGCGTTATGAACAGGCGGAAGCTGTGTTGCATCAATGGAAGCCGCCGGCTGGCTTGCCTGATCCTGCAAAGCAGGAATACGAGTTGCTGCGCAGGAGTATCCGGTTTGGTAAATATGCCATCCATGCTCCACACACCGATACCCCTCAGAATATGGGCTCCCGGATCAATACGGCATTTGATGAATATTTTCCCTCTGTCAGCCCTGATGATAGCATCCTGGTATTTACGCACCGGAACAATGGTGTCGATGAAGATTTCTTTATAGCACGGCGGGATTCCTGCGGCGGGTGGTTTCAAGCCAGGGACCTGGGCGCACCTCCCAATTCTACCCAACAGGAGGGGGCACAGATGCGTTCTGCTGACGGCCGTTATTTGTTTTTTATGCGTTGTGGCAACCGCAGTGCCAATGGTTGGGAGGCAGGAGGCTGTGATCTTTATTTTTCTTATATTGATGATTGGGAATGGGTACAGCCTGTGCCTTTTGGCGCTACGATAAATACCCCCGCTTATGAAGGTATGCCCTCTTTGTCTTCCGACAACAGGACTTTATATTTTGTCAGCGACCGTGCCGGAGGCTATGGCGGGAAGGATATCTGGAGGACCCGCTTTGAGCAGGGATTATGGCAGATCCCCGAAAACCTGGGCCCGGAGATCAATACTCCTTTTGATGAAACCGCTCCCTTTATCGCTGCCGATAATAAAACCCTCTATTTTACTTCTAACGGGCATGCAGGTATGGGGGGACATGATGTTTTCTACAGCAGGCTGAGTCCTAATGGTCAATGGCAACGCCCTGAAAACATGGGTTATCCTTTTAATACGGCTTATGACGATGTCAGTGCCTGCTTGAGCTGGGATGGCCAAAGGGCCTACCTGGCGTCTGACCGGCCCGGTGGCTATGGCAGGATGGATCTGTATGAGGTCAACCTGCCTCCTGCCGCCCGTCCCGAAGCCTATACCTTTGTCTATGGCAAAGTGTCCGATAGTCTTGATGGGGTTAAGATCCCTTATGCACAGCTCGAATTTTCCGATGCGGTAACAGGGCAGCCTTTGTGCCGGTACCAAAGTAATTCCGGGGATGCCAGTTATACGGGAGCCCTGCCGCTCGGACGCGACCTGGCACTAAGGGTATATAGGGCCGGGTACCTTGATTACCTGGATACTTTATATTTTGAGCACAGCCCGGGGGTATACCCGGATACTTTACCTATTGTTCTGCTGCCTAATGACTATCAGCCGGCATTACATGATTCGGTACTGCTGGTCCTTAATTTCAAGAAGAATATTGTGGAAATAAATGACAGTGATAAAGTAGTCTTGAAGGAACTGATCCAACCCTTTCTGGGCCGGCCTTTTGTATCTTTCCGGGTACATGGTTATACGGATGACTCCGGTACCCCCTATATTAATGAAGAGCTGTCCTTCACGCGTGCACGTACCGTAGCTGCCTGGCTACAGGCATTGGGGGTAGCAGAAGACCGTATTCAAACCCAGGGTTGGGCAGACGCCAATCCCCTGGCGCCGAATGATACGGAAGCTAACCGTGACCTTAACCGCAGGGTCGAATTAGTATTGAGGCATCCTTAGCCATCCATTCAAAATAACTTTAATTACTCGGTATAAATTTCCCAGACGCTCTTTAGCACGATTTCTCTTCATGAATAGAAATTGTCAGCACAACTGCTGATCTAAGAAGTTTACAATTTGGTCTGGGTACTACATAGCAATAGGCTCTCCGTTAAGCGGCTGCC
>CAZFKK010000334.1:0-3613 GCA_964519735.1 uncultured Taibaiella sp. | reverse complement strand
AAAGCGTGTTCGGGACTTACACCCTAGAGTAAATATACATGCCTGACACACAAAAGGGGCTGTCCGCAATTGCAGACAGCCCCTTTTTGTATTTGATAAATTAATGGTTAAGCTACCACCTGGCTTAACACGTTTGCCATTACCTTCCCGATGTCAGCAGGGCTGGCCACTACATGAATCCCACATTCACTCATGATCTTCATTTTAGCCGCTGCAGTATCATCTGCACCGCCCACAATAGCACCGGCATGACCCATACGACGTCCCGGAGGCGCTGTCTGACCGGCTATAAAGCCAACCACAGGTTTACGCATATTTTCTTTCAACCATAGCGCTGCTTCCGCTTCCATATTGCCGCCGATCTCACCGATCATGATGATACCATCCGTTTCGGGATCGTTCATCAATAGTTCTACAGCTTCTTTTGTCGTGGTACCAATGATCGGATCACCTCCGATGCCAATGGCCGTAGAAATGCCTAATCCGGCCTTTACCGTTTGATCGGCAGCTTCATAGGTTAAGGTTCCCGACTTGGAAACGATGCCGATACGTCCGGGGGTAAATACAAAACCAGGCATAATGCCTACTTTCGCTTCACCGGCTGTAATCACACCGGGACAGTTAGGCCCGATCAGGCGACAGTCCTGGCCTTTAATATATTCACGGGCTTTCACCATGTCCTGTACGGGAATGCCTTCAGTAATGCAGATAATCACTTTAATACCGGCATCGGCAGCTTCCATAATGGCATCTGCAGCAAATGCGGGAGGTACAAAAATAATGGATGTATCAGCTCCTACCTTCTCTACGGCTTCTTTTACCGTATTGAACACGGGACGTTCCAGGTGGGTTGCCCCCCCCTTGCCGGGAGTAACCCCACCGACTACTTCGGTTCCGTATTCAATCATTTGACTGGCATGGAATGTGCCTTCTGTACCGGTAAATCCCTGTACAATTACTTTGGAGTGTTTATGGACTAATACAGCCATTGCTTATTTGAGATTTTAAATTTCAGATCTACGATTGTAACCAATAGAATCGTATTTGGACGGCTGCAAAGGTACATCAAGATAAAGAAAAACGCAAAGCCTTTCTAATCGCTTTAAAATTCGTACCTTTGCGCGCTTAAAACACACACCGGCTTTACTCGTTCTGGCCGTTTTTTTTGATTATTTTTCTTTTCCGAGATGATTACTGTATCCAACCTTTCGCTGCGTTATGGCAAGCGTGTTCTGTTTGAAGATGTTAACCTCAGGTTTACCGAAGGCAATTGCTATGGTATTATCGGTGCCAACGGGGCAGGCAAATCAACCCTCCTGAAGATACTTTCAGGCGAGATAGAGCCTTCTACCGGGAAAGTGGAGATTCCTAAAGGCCAGAGAATGAGTGTCCTTAAGCAGGATCATCATAAATTTGACGATATCCAGGTATTGCAAACCGTGATCATGGGCAATGATGTACTCTTTAACATCATGAAGGAAAAAGATGCCTTATATGCCAAAGAAGATTTTACTGAAGAAGACGGCATGCGTGCGGGTGAACTGGAGGCTGTTTTCGGGGAGATGGAAGGCTGGAATGCGGAAAGTGATGCTGCCACCCTATTGAGCAGCCTTGGCGTAAAGGAAGATAAACATTTTTTAAATGTAAAAGACCTGGACGGTAATGAAAAGGTAAGGGTTCTTTTAGCCCAGGCCTTGTTTGGCAATCCCGACATCCTGCTGCTGGATGAACCTACCAATGACCTGGATCTGCAAACCATAGGCTGGCTGGAAAACTTCCTGGCGGATTATGATAAGGTCGTATTGGTTGTCTCCCATGACCGGCATTTCCTGGATACCGTTTGTACCCATGTGGCTGATATCGACTTTGGCAAAATCAATGTCTTTACCGGGAATTATACCTTCTGGTACGAATCCAGCCAGTTATTACTAAAGCAACGCTCTGACCAGAACCGTAAGGCGGAAGATAAAATCGCCGAACTTAAAGAGTTCATTGCCCGGTTCTCCGCGAATGCCTCTAAATCCAAGCAAGCTACCAGCCGGAAAAAGGCATTGGATAAGATCAAGCTGGAAGATATGCAGCCCTCTAACCGTAAATACCCGGCTATTCTTTTCAATAACCAGGTGCGGGAAGCCGGAGACCAGATCATCGAGGTGAAAGGGTTGGGCAAAACCCTGAATGGAGAAGTCCTGTTCAAGGATATTAGCTTCGACCTCAAACGGGGCCAGAAAGTGACCGTTATTTCCGATAACAGTTTAGCTACCACTGCTTTTTATAAAATATTGAATGGGGAAGATAAAGATTTCGAGGGCGAATTCAAATGGGGTGTAACCATTACCCCTACCTATCTGCCTGCAGATAATACGGCTTATTTTGAAGGCCTTGATTTAAACCTGGTGGATTGGCTGCGTCAGTATTCTGAAGAAAAAGATGAAACTTTTATCCGTGGCTTCCTGGGACGAATGTTATTCAGCGGTGAAGAAACCCAGAAAAAATGTACGGTATTAAGCGGGGGGGAAAAAGTACGTTGCATGCTGAGCCGGATGATGATGCAAAAGGGTAACCTGCTATTGATGGACGAACCCACTAACCACCTGGATCTGGAATCAATCACTGCATTGAATAATGGGATTAAAGATTTCAGGGGAACCGTTATTTTCACCTCAAGGGATCATGAACTGACACAGACTGTTTGTGACAGGATCTTAGAGATCACTCCTAACGGCTTAATCGATAGAGAGATGCATTTTGATGAGTACATTGCAGATGCAAGGGTGAATCAATTGAAGGAAGAGTTGTACCAGGTAAAAGCATCGTAAGACAGGTTTTAATATTATACTTAATTATTTGAATTGATAATGCAGTTGCCGCTTTAATGCGCAACTGCATTATCAATTTAGGGCCAGGAACTATTTTTTTATATTATGCTGCAAGAAAAATCAACCTGTTTTTAATTAACTTTGCGCAACAATTTTAAATTTTATTTGATTTAATGCAACGCATTTACTTTGATAATGCCGCTACTACGGCTTTGGATCCGGTTGTTCTGGAAGCAATGATGCCTTATCTTACGGAGAAATTTGGAAATCCCTCTTCCATCTATTCTTATGGAAGAGAATCTAAACTGGCCATTGAGAATGCCCGAAAGTCGGTAGCGAAACTTTTAAATGCACATCCTGCAGAGCTATTTTTCACTTCAGGAGGTACGGAAAGTAGCAATACGGCTATTTCGGCAGCCATTCGTGATCTGGATTGTAAGCATATCATCAGTTCTCCTATTGAGCATCACGCTACTTTGCATTCTGTAGAATATTGGTCAAAGCAGGCAGGGATTCAATTGAGCTTTGTGAAATTAGACCCTAAGGGGCATGTGGATATCGATAGCGTGAAGCAACTATTAGCGCAATCTACAGAACGCTGCCTGGTGACTTTGATGCACGCTAATAACGAAATAGGCAATTTATTGGATGTAGCTGCAGTCGGGAATTTGTGTAAAGAATACGACGCTATTTTTCATTGCGATACGGTACAAACAGTAGGTCATTATCCCATCAGCCTCAGGGATATGCCTGTTCATTTTATCACCGGAGCCGGACATAAATTTCATGGCCCC
>CAZFKK010000333.1:0-3629 GCA_964519735.1 uncultured Taibaiella sp. | reverse complement strand
TTAATCGGCCTATATGAATTATTTGTAAATAATATATAAAGAAACAGGCTGCTAATAGTTAGCAGCCTGTTTCTTTATATATATGGTTTTTGATTTGTTTAATTAGTAATGAGTATTAGCTGCTATGGTCTGAAATAATATACCATTGATTGCCGGATTTGCGGAATAATAGGGTAAAATGTCCTTTCAGATCACCCATGCTACGTGTTAATTGCCATCCGCCGACAACCTGGTAATATTGATCTGAGAGACGTTGTATATGAAGTATCGTAAATTGAAGTATACCCATGGAAGCTGAATCCGGATAGCTCTTTTTGTAATTTTCCAGTGTGTTTTTCCAACCATAAGCGATTCCGTTTTTACCTATGAACATTAAAGAATCATGCTCCCAATACCCTTTCATGAACCCGTAAATATCTCCATGGTTCCAGGCCAAAGATTGTTCTTCTAACACTTGACTGATAAGTTGCTCCGGGGTGGATTGGGCCCTGGAAGAAGCGACGATACCTGAACATACAAGGCATAGAAAGAAACTTTTGAGTATCATTATAATGATAGAATTTTAGTCAAAGATAAGTGGTCTCTATTATATGAAAAAGGGGTATAAGAATATACCCCCTAGTGAAAAACTACTACTACATAGCTTCAGACGTAAAAGCTTAGAAGTCTTGCCGGCTTTCAATTTCTTCATCTTCATCCAGATTTTTGGAGGATACGGGCCCATCTGCCTCCATTTTATAATATTGCCCATCTTTCAGGTAATGATGTTGTTTTGTATAGTATTTGAAATTGCCTCTGCCCATGAGGAAAGAGTGATCGAGGTAGATTCGGGAAGAAATGTTTTCTGTACGGAAAGTTTTTCCTACAGGTACCTGGATCTCAATTTTTAGTTGTTGCCCCCTGAATGGATTTCCTGCAGGTAACGTAAAATCCTGTGGCAAGTATAAAGTATTGGCTTCCTGTTTGTAATTGAAAGTTACGGGTTCAATAAGGCTTCGGGCTCTTGCAGAATTTTTGCCATAAGCGCTACGTTGCAGAGAAAGGTGATAGAGACTATCGGGACTCTTTGCAAAACGAAGATTGATATTACTTATAGCCAGTGTACTGTCATCACGGAATCTTATTATTTCATTGTCTCCATCCCAATTCATAATATCAATAATTCCCTCATCTTCCAATACAACCTGTTTTACGATAAGCGTATCATTTAGCGGTTGTATTATTTGTAACACATCTGTTTTTCGATAGCGTGTTTTAAAGTCATTTAAAATAGATCCTCCTATCCAGAATATTCCAAATATGCCTGCGATAAAGAGAATAGAAAAGCTGATGTTAACCCATTTGTTTCTTTGTTGGTTTCGTCCTGTTACGACACGCGTAAATAAACGGAGGATTGCCAGAAAAGGAATGACCAGTACCAATGTGATGCAAATCCATAATAACCAACTTTGGGCCTCATTGTCCGTAACAAGGCCTTTCAAGGGTAGCGTAATAATGGATGCAGAAGCTAGCCCCAGCAAAGATGCGAATATGCCTATAATAACTCCTGTTAGGGCTAATAAAATCACCGCCAGGACAAAAAATACAAATATTTTCAATATAATAGCCAGTAACCTTCTCAATCCAGATGATTTTGCTTCACCTTTTTCTTCTTTTTCCGTGTGTCCTTTCATGGCTAAAGAGAGATTTTGGACATCAACCTTTTCCCCACGCATTTCCAGCTTTTCAGCAATGGTATTTGCTTCAGGTAAAGACGCCCATAGGACCAGGTATAACAAGGTCAGCGTTGGCAAGCCTCCGATAAACATAGGGAAGAAGAAAATGTCATCGTTTAATATGCCAAAGAAAACTAACCCCAGAAGGGGAGCAACAAACAGGACCCTGGGAATAATAGGGTCAATATTCGAATAAGCAGCTATACCGCTACAAACGCCCCCAACTACTTTATTCTGGGGGTTACGGTACAATCGTCTTTTGAGAGGTATATTTTCACCGTCACCAAGAGGTAATATGGCCCATAGCAAAAGATAAACAAGGATTCCTGTTCCCCAAGCTAAGGTAATAATTGCAAAAGCTATCCGGATAATAATAGGATCGATCTGAAAATATTGTGCAATACCACCGCATACACCTCCAACTAGGCTGTCTTTTTTACTGCGGCTTAAATGTTTTGTTTTTTTAGAGTAGTCGGAAGCAACCTTTTCCTGTTCGGAAGAGTATCCTTCTTGTTTAGGTATGTCCTCTCCTGCCTCGCTTTCAATTTGTTCCGGACTGCCCATTACAGACATCATGGATTGAATATCCTCAACCAGAATGCAAGGAACTCCTTTTTTCAATTTGTCTTGAAATAGTTCTCCGATCCTGTCCTCCATGTCACGTACAATTTCATCCCCGCCTTCCTCTCTTGCGAAAAATGTCTTAAGTCGGTTCAGGTACTGGTGTAATTGATCATAAGCTGCTTCATCAATAGGAATCAGGCGGCCAGCCAGGTTGATGTTGATTATCTTGTTCATTGTTATGATAATTGTATGATGAGTAGTAGATTTTGTTTATTAGCACCATTAAGTATTGGGCACGGTTGTAAGGTTATTGACTGCATGAGCCAGCTCCTTCCAGGTATGCTCCAGTTCCAGGTAAAAATGTTCTCCTTTATCCGTCATGCGAAAATACTTCCTCGGAGGCCCGGAGGCGCTTTCTTCCCATCGATAGCTGAGTAGTTCAGCGTTTTTAAGGCGAGTGAGCAGAGGATATAATGTTCCTTCCAGGATAATTAACCCTGCAGTTTTCATTTGTTCAATGATGTCAGATGGGTAGACCTCAGATTTGCGGATGATGGAGAGAATGCAAAACTCCAGTATACCTTTACGCATCTGTGACGTGGTGTTTTCTGTATTCATCCTTTTTTTATGCTTTAGATTCGATGATAATAATAACAATAGCTACATTGTTATGTAAAGATACAGCCATTACTTAGTATTATGCAATGCATAGTACTATATTTGTGGTTATTTTAACAATAAAGGATAGCGTAAGTCCATATTATTAAACCAAAAGACGCTATTATTTTATTCGCATCTATTTTATTATCAGTAGACTTATTGAATCATTAAAATATAATGTAAGCTATAGGTATTGACTCTTTTTACTATTAGGTGCTACGATGGGAAAAAGCTTATTAAAATAAAATATCCTGTCATAGATAAATAGTGAAAATTAGATTTAATGCTGTATTGTACTAATTAAGAAGACTCTGGGGAAAAAACTTATAAGACCATTTGACTTAAATAATTTAATGCTTACATTTACACGCTTAAAAATTTAAGGAATAAAATCAGAAGTATGAAAAAAATTGGATTAGCCTTGTTAATGGTCTGTTCTTTAGGAGGGGCTACGCATGCACAAATAAGTGAGGGCGGAATACCCTGGAGTCAGACTGCCCATTATCAAACATTGCTTGGCGCATCGGTAGCGGGTGTTGTACTACAAGAGCCTGATTATGTAAAATACCAACAAGAAGATAAGATAGATGCACTCACCGGGGCAGCTAAACCCTACCGGGTAGCAGCGAAAACTCTTGCTGATCTGGATCTTAATAAGAATGGTACCTGGTCTTATATGGCTGACGGAAG
>CAZFKK010000332.1:0-3659 GCA_964519735.1 uncultured Taibaiella sp. | reverse complement strand
CACCTCTGGAATAACTACCCCCATTAGCACTTCAATATCAATATCGATCAGCTGAGCAAGGTTGAATAGTTCTTTCAACGCAAATAATTCCGGATGATGCAGCTTTTCTATATAGCGACCATAATTGATATTTAGGCGCTTAGAAAATTTTGTTGGTGAAAGCTTTTCTAACTGGCTGAGTTTTTTAATTTTTTTCGTCTCAAACATTGCCTTAATGGCCTCAAACTCTATATTCTTGGTCAGATCCTCCATCTAACAAATATCTGCCACTCACGCTTTCTAGCTATCCTAAAATATTATTTTTGTAATTTTAAATTTACTTTTCATAAATTTTTATATACCTTTGAAAGATAAATGTAAACATATAGCATGTGTTTATGGCAATATTGTAATCAAAAACAGACAATTTGCAATCCTTCATAAAAGTAATTTGAAGCATTCGCTTTGAATCTCGTCGTGGAAACCCGAGAAATTTCAATTAGCAGGGATGATGCGTAGAATATCAGCTTTGGGTGATAAAGAGATTATTTTAATCCTTTCGATAGCCGTCGACCCTGAGTTGTATTGCATTAGAGCGGCAGCCATGATACATAAATACAGTATGAATTACACCCCCCTATTCAGCACCACTTTTATCATTTTTAGTGGAAACCAATAAGGAGCGGATATCAATATTTAATAGGATAGCGATTTGATACATGTCTTGCACAGAAGGTTGAGACTTATTTGTACACCAGCGGGAGACTGTTTGTGGCGTAACACCCAATTTTTTGCTTAGCTGCAGACCATCCATGTTATTTTCTGCAAGGACAGCCTTCAACCTGTTGTAATTGATCTTTTTTTGCATGATTCGGTAGCTATGAACAAAAATAACTATCCATATAATAATGAAATTGAGTTAATATTAATATCAGATGTTAATTTAAAAAAATTAAATGTTCATTTATAATGATCTAATGTTTATTTCTTAACTTTGAATAATATTTCAAAAAACTCATCATTTAGACTATATTGATTATTTAAAGTAAATTTGCGATCCTTCATAAATTAATCTGAAGCATTCGCTTTGAATCTCGTCTTAGAAATCTGGTAAATTTTGAAGCGTGCGAGAGGATAAGTCAGGATGCCTACGCTATAAAGAGCGTAGGCTCCCTTATTCGTACGCAAGGCTTTACCAGAGCCTCTAAGACAATAAGGTGAGCTCTACGCTCTTTAGCATTTAAATAGAGCTCTCCTTAATTTTATGGTGATTTGAACGATTTTTCAATTGTTTATGTGGTCATCGCGCAAACTAAGCGCTATGATAAAAAAACGAGATGCTCTCTTTACCTTTTGTCTTTTTGCATCCTTCGTTGTCCAAGCCCAGAACAAACACGAAACCATCTGGCTTTTCGGTTCGGGCCATTCCGTTGATTTTAGCTCCGGCAGCCCGGTGGCGGGTGGCATACCAGAGCCGTTGGGACACACTTACTATGTCAATTATAGCCCCGGCAATTATGTGCACGCTACGGCTTGCGACACACAGGGCCAACTGCTATTCTTCACACAAATCAATTCCAGGCAGGGGAGCGACAACCTGGATTACACTTTTCGAAAACCCAAAGTCTTTGACCGCAAAGGCAATCCATTGCCCCATGGCAACATACAAGCCAATATGTACACCGGTGGCAGCGGGCATTCCGGTCAGCCCATCATTGTACCCTACCCGCGGCAAAACGATAAATACCTGTTATTTTATGTCCATAACGATGCACTGCTGTACAGCGTAGTGGACATGCGCCTCAATGGTGGCATGGGTGATATAGATACCGGCAGCAAAGACATCATCATCAGTCCCTACAATACACTTGTGGGCTATAAAATGACTACGATACAAGGCTGTACTTCCATATGGCTTATTGCCAGATCGAGGATAGCCAACGAATACCTGAGTTTTGAAATCAATGAACATGGGGTAAACCCCATACCTGTGGTGTCGAAATGCGGTACACTATCCGCTAAGGACTACCTGCTGACGGACGTCTATTATTTTATGCCCGAGTTTAAATATATAGCCCCGGGCGGATCTTTGCAAGCTTCCAATACCCATAAAATGATCGCCGCCGGGACCTATCGCGGTGTAGAACTCTATGACTTTGAACCCTGCAGCGGTCAGTTAAAGAATGCACGCATGCTGGATACCATGGGCGTGTATGGCGTCTGCTTCTCGCCGGACGACAGCAAGCTCTATACCACCCAATTGTATGGCTGGCCCAGGCATGGCAAGGTGTTTCAGTACGATTTGAACCAGGCTAGCCTGGAGGCAACCTGGAACAGCAAAGCCCTGATACTTGAAAATCCATTGCTTTTATGGCCTTTGGGTCAGATTACTTCCGGGTTCCTGGGCGACTTAAAGCTGGCAGTTAATGGTAAGATCTATATCACCAATAATGCGGATTGGCCGGGATTGGGCACCTTTATGCCACAGCCGGTATTTCCGGCCACCAGCGTATGGCCCCATCAGGGCTTACATGTCATTCATCAACCCAACCTGCCCGGCTTAGCCTGCCAACCTGAATTGAGCAAGGTCCCTCTAAAAGGAAATGTGATTACAGAAAGTGGCCTGTTTCTACCTAAAAGCATTGTGACCATGCCGGCTGCGGTTCCGGACACGATACCGGGACATACTTATGCCGTGTCCGTCTGCTTTAATACCGCTACCCTGCTTACGGCAGCCCCCGGCAAATCCTGTTATGTATGGGAGGATGGCAACAAAGACCCCCAACGCAGCGTCATCCGATCCGGAACCTATTGGGTGCACTACTATCAAGGTTGCAGCATCACCGTCGATACTTACCAGGTACATTTTATATCCTTGCCGGAACTGCCGGAGGTTATATACGGCTGCCCGGATGAGCTATCCATCCTGCTGCCGGAGCCCAAGGAGGCGACCCGGTTTACCTACAGCCTTTACCGGGCAGATTCCTTATGGAGTAGGCTACAAGCGAATAGACACGGGGCTAGCCTGTTTGTCCACTTAGCGGAAGGCAGGTACCGGTTACGCATCCAGTCCGAGGATGGATGTGACACGACGATAATGATAACATTACAAACATATCCTGTACCCGAAATCGTTGCTTTGCCTACAGATACTACCATACACTACGGTGAACGGATAACGCTGCAGGCTTCCGGAGGAGTTGCCTATTCCTGGTGGCCACCGGATCTTTTTGACCCTCCCAATAGTTCGCAGCCCATACTGAGCACGCTAGAACCCATTACTCTTGGTGTCAGCGGTATTAATGAATATGGTTGCCGGGACACTGCCTTTGTACAGGTCCATATCGACTATACACTTCCCGATTTATTGCCGAACGCCTTTAGTCCCAATGGAGATGGATTGAATGATGTGTTCCGTATGGAAGGAATAACCTACCAGCAAGTAGTGTATCTCAGGGTGTACAACCGCTTCGGACAAGAAGTGTATGCCGGCTATAACCATCATGCCGGATGGGATGGCACTTTTAAAGGTCGCTATTGTGATGCGGGAACCTATTACTACCAGGTGGAACTGGCTTACCCCGATGGCAGGCGGAAGACAATGAAAGGGGATGTGGTGTTGCTGCGATAAAAAAGTTTTTTTAACCTCTAAATAAAACAAATCATGTGGAAAAAACAGG
>CAZFKK010000331.1:1159-3674 GCA_964519735.1 uncultured Taibaiella sp. | reverse complement strand
TCCCCGCCAAATTTCCTAAAGGGTTTATAGAAATCAAACCTTACCTGCGTACTACACCACAACCCAATCTTTGACAATACCGCAGAGGCTGCCTTCCAGGTGGCCTCTGTACTTATTGTCATAATTCTATCCTATTTCCCCTACAGGCTGACAACCTATCTACATTGACATCGGATGCTTATCTTTGCGGGTCCATAATGAAGACATCCTACAAAATCGCATTAGCAGGAAACCCCAACAGCGGAAAAAGCTCCCTTTTTAATGCATTGACCGGCCTTAACCAGAAAGTGGGAAACTTCCCGGGTGTAACGGTAGATAAAAAAACAGGGTTTACTACCTTAGACAATAACTTACAGGCTAAAATAATTGATCTGCCCGGTACCTACAGCCTCTATCCCAAAAGTGCGGATGAATATGTAGCCTACAAAGTATTGCTGAACACTAAAAGCGAGGACCATCCTGACCTTATTATTGTAGTAGCAGACGCCACGAACCTGAAAAGAAGCTTGTTGTTCTGCTCCCAGGCCATGGACCTGAAAACACCGGTCATTCTGGCGCTTACCATGATGGACCTGGCAGAATCCCTTGGAATATCCATCAATATCGCGGCTTTAGAGCAAGCAATGGGCATCACCATAGTAGCCATTAACCCCCGCCATCAAAAAGGGATCAATGCGCTAAAATCGGCCATAGTCAAGGCTTGCCGGCAGCCCGGCCCATTGGCGACAGCCTTCATCCCTGCTCCTGCCGCCCTGGAGCACGTCCTGCCGGAAATTAAAAAACAGACTGGTGCAGCTAGTGATTATGCGGCCCTGCACCTGGCCCTGGCCGGAGACCGGGTAGCATTTATTCCTATGGATAACCGTATCCGGGTTCAATCTTTATTACAACAATATAGTGTACAAAAAGGCAGAATACAGGCGGAAGAAGTAGTACAACGCTATGAAAAGATTACCCGGATCCTGGAGCAGACGGTAAGTGCAGAAAACTCTTTGAAAACAAAACAAGGGAGCGCCCGGCTGGACAAAATACTTCTGCATAAAATCTGGGGGAATGTTATTTTATTACTGGTCCTGTTATTGATGTTCCAGTGTTTGTTCTGGCTGGCCGATTTTCCTATGCAGTGGATAGAAGGCGGGTTTTCCGGCTTGCAGCACTTCCTTTCGGGACTGCTGCCTGAAACCTGGTGGAGCGATTTGTTGTTGAATGGTGTTATAGCAGGTATAGGAGGTATCGTTATTTTTGTGCCACAGATCGCCCTATTATTCGGCATGATCTCTCTGCTGGAGGACAGCGGGTATATGGCGCGGATCAGCTTTCTCTCGGATCGCATCATGCGCTCAGCAGGCCTGAACGGACGCTCCGTAATGCCTTTGATCAGCGGGATGGCTTGCGCCATACCCGCAGTAATGGCCGCACGTACCATTGAAAACCCCAAAGAACGGCTCATCACCATACTCGTTACCCCGCTCATGAGTTGTGCCGCCCGCCTGCCGGTATATGTTATTCTCATAGCCCTGCTCTTTCCCGGCCAACCCTTCCTGCAGGGTCTCGTAATGACCGGCATGTACCTGCTGGGCTTTGTCATGGCCTTAATTGTGGCCAAAGTACTGAGTTGGGTAATGCGCAAACAGGAAGCCGGAGTCTTCCTCATGGAGTTACCCGCCTACCGTGCGCCCCGATGGAAAAATGCAGCGATCACCATGTACGAGAAATCAAAAATATTTGTAACCGATGCCGGTAAGATCATTCTCCTTATCTCTGTGATCTTATGGGCGCTGGCCAGCTACGGCCCCCCGGCGGCACAGCAGCAACTGGAAGAACGCTATGCCATGCTGGGCGACCAGGCAGGATGGACGGAGGACCAGCAGGAACAATACGCCACTGACAAACTGGAGCATTCCTATGCCGGCCTATTGGGAAAAGCGATAGAGCCTGCGATCAGGCCCCTGGGCTATGACTGGAAAATCGGCATTGCCCTGCTTTCCTCTTTTGCAGCCCGGGAGGTCTTTGTCGGCACTATGGCTACCTTGTATAGTGTCGGAGATGCGGATGAATATAGCCAGCCCCTGCGGGAAAAGATGACCCTGGCGCACCGTCCCGATGGCACAAAAGTGTACACCATGGCTACCGGCATTTCGCTGATGATATTTTATGCTTTCGCCATGCAATGCATGAGCACCATCGCTATTGTAAAAAGAGAAACCAGGCGCTGGAAATGGGCGCTGATACAGCTGGCCTATATGACCGGCCTAGCCTACCTGGCTGCTTTACTGGTGTATCAGTTGCTGAAATAGTATTGATAGTAAAAAAGCTTGTTCATTGTTCGTAGCCCCCCTACAAAGTCCATTCTATCACTTCATTCACCCATTCCGCTTTATAAGGAGCCTTGACTTTAATATAGTTGTCAGAAAAGCCTTCCATCATGCCATTTTTGTCCGCACTTTCAAACAGTACCTTTCTTTTTTGTCCGTATTGCTGCTCTGTAAAATACTGCATCTTTTGATAGGAAAGG
>CAZFKK010000331.1:887-1149 GCA_964519735.1 uncultured Taibaiella sp. | reverse complement strand
GCAGCTTATTCCGCTCATGACGGACGGATACAGGCACTACGGCATCCAGCGATATGGCCAGGGTATTAGCCCTTTCAGAATAAGTAAACACATGAAAATAGGATACCTCCAGCTCATGCAAAAAGCGGAAGGTTTCCTGGAACAATTCTTCAGTTTCACCGGGATACCCTACGATCACATCCACCCCGATACAACAATGAGGCATTAATTTTTTAATACGGGCAACGCGGTCGGCATACAATTCCGTACGGTAACGCCGGCG
>CAZFKK010000331.1:0-877 GCA_964519735.1 uncultured Taibaiella sp. | reverse complement strand
GCTTCCGAGTATCGTATCACTGCCGCTTTGCAGGGGAATATGAAAATGAGGCATAAAATGCTTACTCCGGGCTACAAAATCAATGATCTCGTCGGTAAGCAGGTTGGGTTCAATAGAGGAGATGCGGTAGCGGTCCACTCCCTCCGTTGCATCAAGTTCCTGTATTAATTCAAAGAAAGACGCTTCCCGTTTTTTGCCCCCCTCATTGCCTTTGCCAAAATCGCCCAGGTTGATCCCTGTCAACACGATCTCCCGGGTGCCTGTACGTGCCAGCTCCCGGACATTATCCAATACCCCGCTGATGCTATCGCTCCTGCTATGGCCCCGGGCTAAAGGAATGGTACAAAAGCTGCAATTATAATCACAGCCATCCTGGACCTTTAAAAAAGTGCGGGTACGATCGCCCTGGGAGAAAGAAGCATGAAAACCGGCTACCTCCTCAATATCACAACTGCATATTTTGGTACTGTCTCCTTTGGACAGTTCCCGGAGATGGGCTGCTATATTGAACTTCTCCGCAGCGCCCAATACCAGGTCCACCCCTTCTATGGCGGCAATCTCTTTAGGTTTCAACTGCGCATAACAACCGGTAATCACCACCAATGACTCCGGCGCACGCCTTTGGATCCGGCGTACGATCTGCCGGCATTCCTTATCCGCATTATCCGTAACCGAGCAGGTATTGATCACATATACATCTGCGACCTCCTCAAAATCCTTTTTCAGGAAACCTTCTGACGCCAGTGTGCGGCTGAGTGTGGACGTTTCAGAAAAATTAAGTTTACAACCTAAGGTATGGAAGGCTACTGTTTTCATTACGCTACTTAAGAAAAAGAATGCAGCAGGAACCCTCTTTGTGGAAACAGGTAGCGCCTGG
>CAZFKK010000330.1:1818-3688 GCA_964519735.1 uncultured Taibaiella sp. | reverse complement strand
TATGACCTGACTTACTACCTTGAAGTAACCAATACAGACGGTTGCTATGATATTGATACGGTAATTGTCTCCGTTCCCTGTGACCAGGTGAATGTGCCTAATGCCTTTGCTCCCGAAGGTACCCTTAATAAAAAATTCGGCCTGATGAACCTGCAGTTTATTAAGATCAACTACTTCAGGATTTATGACCGCTGGGGTAAAGAAGTATTCGCTACAACCGATCCCCAGGGCAAATGGGATGGTACTATAGATGGATTGCCTGCTCCCATAGGCGTTTATGTATGGGAAGTAGATGCCAACTGCGCGAATACCCAGCAAAGATTCCGGAAAAGCGGCAGTGTGACCCTGATACGGTAACAACTTAAACAAATAAACAAAGCGGGGTTTAGTGAATCACTAAACCCCGCTTTCGTATCTGTTCAAAGATGTATTTGTTTGAAGAGCATTATGCTAATCCGAACAGGCATAACAGGTATATTAAATGATCTCCTGCACATGCTTTTCAATGTTGGAAGCCAGTTTGCCCATCGGCAGATCATTGAAGTCATGCCCGAAAGGATCTTCGATTTCCTCTGCGACCAATTCCATACTGGCTAGTACGTAAAAGACAAACATCACCATGGGCGCGACAAAATAGCCCAGGGAAAATACATAACCGAAAGGCAAGGTCATCACATAAATGAAGATGAATTTCTTGATAAACGCAGTATAAGAATAAGGAATGGGCGTATTTTTAATACGCTCACAGGCACCACAGATATCTGTAAAAGCACTCACCTCTCCATTCAACAGGAGCATCTGTTCGGCAGTCAGCTTGCCCCCTTGCTGCAATTGATACAGGCGTTGCAGCAGCAGTCCGGCAATCTGGTTAGGTACATGCTTTTCTTTATCAATACCCGCCAGTTCCGGGTGCGCCTTCTCGTCCAGCATAAACCGGGTACCTTCAGACTGCAGATGCTCTTTAAGGGCTGTAGCATACAAGGGAATGGTCTTTCTGAAAAACTGGCGATCGCTGCTCTCTGCCTGGTCCAGCATAGCACTGAGTTTCAACGCAAGATTACGGCTGTTATTGACCAGCGCTCCCCATAGCTTACGCCCTTCCCACCAACGGTCATAAGCGGTATTGGTACGGAAGACCAGCAGGATCGATATCGCAAAACCCAATAAATTATGCATGATGGGCACATTCTTCACCCAGCTCTTATCACTCAGATGCAGGTATTCTATTTCCCAATAGGAGACCCCTACGCTATAAAGACCGACGATAAGCATCAATGGCAATAACTTGTATAAGGTATCCGCCTTATGTAAGTGAAGCAGGAAGTGCTTCCAGTCCTTGGGATTATAGATAAGCATGTGTCGATAAGATATTATTTATTTTATCTTCTGCAGAGGCATTCCGGGAGTTCCCCTTTCAGAAAATGCAGGAGTATACCTGGATTTATTGTTCAAGAGCAAATATATTGATTATAATAAAAAAAGCATCCTGTGGAAACAGAATGCTTTTTTAAACTTTATCCATTGAATTAATCAATGGTTAGTTCTCCTACCCTGGCCAGGTATTTATCAATCTCACGGCCTTGCTGGCTGTAAGGATATTTAGCTTTTACTTCCAGGTACAATTTTTTAGCTTCTTCTGTTTTGCCGGATACTTCGCTGGCTAATCCCGCACGGAACAGGTATAAAGGGGAAGTAAAGTTATCTTTATCATTACCGGCCGCTTTTTTATACATTTCAATGCCTTTAGCCGGGTTATTGTTTTCCATATAAGCATCACCTAAAGCACCATAAGCAAGGTATTGCAAAGTAGTGCCTTCGCCATCAAATTTTTCCAGTTGCGGAATGGCATTTTTAGCATCACCCAGGCGCA
>CAZFKK010000330.1:0-1808 GCA_964519735.1 uncultured Taibaiella sp. | reverse complement strand
TTACCTGCTTTTGTACCGCCATATTTTTTGATAACGGTCAATGCACCGGGGTTCTGACCATCGCCATTCAAGGTATAGTTCAAAGAATCCACTTCAAACCAACGTTCTGCGCTAAACAATGCATTAGCCGCTTTTTCCTCATTAGGAGCAGCGATGAAGTTTTTATAGCCGAAATAGCCCCCCACCAGAACTACGATAGCTATTGCCACCCCGATAATAGGTTTCTGGTTTTTCTCAAAATTGTATTGAATTTTTCTTAAGGTATCTGTACCATCTTGTACACCTGGTCGATTACCTGCTTGCGTTCTGGAAGTATTTGCCATTATAGATAATAAAATAATATGAAAGGTGCGCAAAGGTAAACTAAATTTCTCAGAATAAGATCAGGTGTTTCTTCCTGCCCGCTCCTTTGCGCTGGTTAGTTAATCTTTTATAAAAGGATAATCTTTTTGTACATAAATATCTTCATACAAAGCGGCATCGTCAGGATAAGGGCTTTCTTCCGCGAATTGTACAGATTCTTCTACGATTGATTTAATTTTATCATTGATCGCTTCTATCTCTTCTTCTGTAGCCCAGTTATTTTCCTTTATTTTGTTCAGGACCCTTTCAATGGGGTCATGTTCTTTATATTCCTCTACCTCATCTTTACTCCTGTATTTAGCCGGATCACTCATAGAGTGTCCCCTGTACCGGTAAGTTTTGATCTCCAGGAAAGTAGGTCCGCCTTTTTCACGGGCACGTTTCACCGCACGTTCTATAGCAGTATGCACTGCCTCAGGGTCCATACCATCTACAGAGTCTCCGGGCATATCATAAGCATCGGCCAGGCGGTAGATGTCCAGCACCTTTGAGGTACGGGCTACGGAAGTACCCATCGCATAATGGTTATTTTCACAAATAAATACTACGGGCAATTGCCACAGCACAGCCATATTGAACGTTTCATGCAGGATACCCTGCCGGGCTGCCCCATCGCCAAAAAGACATAAGGTGGCACGGTCATTATTGTTATACTGATCCGCGAAAGCAATACCTGCGCCCAGGCCGATCTGGCCGCCTACGATCCCATGGCCGCCGAAAAAGCGCTTTTCTTTGGAGAAGAAGTGCATCGATCCGCCCTTGCCTTTGGTACAGCCGGTAGCTTTGCCAAACAATTCCGCCATACATTCATTGGCAGAAATGCCTTTAGCCAAAGCCAGGCCATGATCCCGGTAAGCAGTAATAAGGTTATCGTCCTCCCTGATAGCTGTCATTATGCCTGCCGAGACAGCTTCCTGACCTATATATAAATGGCAAAATCCACGAATCTTCTGCATACCGTACAATTGTCCGGTTTTTTCTTCGAAACGGCGTTGAAGCATCATGCTTTCGTACCAGTATAAATAAGTTTCCTTACCAAATTGTGTCTGCACTATTCATTAATTTTGTGCGAAAATATAAAATCTTTGTAAAAGATACCTGATATTTACTTTAAAATGAAATCTTAACCTGAAATTAGGGGCTTATTGTACCTTTGGCGGGTTAAATAAATCATCATTGCCCTTATTACGCAAAATAACACTTACCCAATACCGTAATTTCTCTTTGCGGACCTTTGATTGCACAGCGCCCATTGTCGGACTGACCGGGTTCAACGGATCGGGCAAAACCAACCTGCTGGATGCGATTTATTATTTATGCTATACCAAAAGCTATTTTCAAAGCAGGGAAGTCAATAATGTGCAGCATGGCACAGAAGGTTTTCGCATTGAGGGTGTGCTGCAGGAAGCTCCATTCCTTCCCGACAGTGACCCTACTGCCGATCC
>CAZFKK010000329.1:0-3713 GCA_964519735.1 uncultured Taibaiella sp. | reverse complement strand
TAAATTTTTCATTTATTTTAATTAGGCATATGCCCCATTAAATAATTGTACATAACACTTTGGCATTTGATAAAGAAGCGGATTTAATACCCCCCTCCAACAGTTTCTGGGTGTCAAACAGAGAATTTCAAAGTTAGATTTCCACCAAGTCCTTCTCTTATAATTCGCATTAAGGTTGTCAGACGAATATCGCTTGCATTATTTTCAATACGTGAAATATAATTTTTAGTAGTACCGATACGCAAAGCAAGTTCTTCCTGTGTGAGATTTTGCTTCTTTCTGGCTTCTTGTATCAATACACCTATTTTGAACGCTTCAAATTCTTCTGCATATTGCTCTCGGGTTGGCGTTCCTTTCTTACCGTACTTGCGGTCAAGGTGATCGTCCCAATTGACGATGTTATTCTGATTTTTTGACTTCATAATATTGTTGTTTTAATTTTTCTGCTTTCTCTATTTCTTGTTTTGGCGTTTTCGCCGATTTCTTCTGAAATCCATTGAAAAGTAAGACAAGGTTTCCCTTGTAAGCAACAAAATACTCTGTAAATGTCGCTGCCTACTTTTATCCGCATCTCATAAAGTCCGTCTGTTCCTTCAATGTGTTTAAAAAATTTTACAGGAATTACCTGCAAAGTTCTTACAAGTCCGATCACCCAATCAATCTTTTTCTGAACTTCTAATGTTTGTGCATTATAGAAGTCCCAAAAATGATTTCCGTAAACAATCGTCTGTCTGATATAATTTTCATCCACAACACAAAGTTACCTAATCGGGCAACAAAAAGCAATTTTTTTCTGAAAATAACAAGTAGATCTCCAGTTGTTACAGTGTCATTTGATAGCCTAATAAGAATGAATTTTTAATTGAGTTCATTATAGACAGGCAAATAATGTTGATTTTTAAAAATCTAACTCTTTACCAAAAGCCGGTAGCAATGCATAAAAAAAGCCCCTCTGATACAGAGGGGCTTTTTTTAAAAAATTGAACTTTGGCCGTTTATAAAGTAATTACTTTTTCACGCCACCCGCAACAGGTTTGCGGCCGCCTTGACCAGTAGCACCACCACCACCTGTACGGCGACGAGGAGCACCTTTTCCGGCACCGCCTGCTTTCTTATCTTTATCTTCTTCATCCAGATCCAAGCCTCTCATCCGTTCTGCAACTTCTTCTTCAGCATCATCGGCAGATTCTGATTCTTTATTTTGGGCACGTTCTTCCAGGCCTTCCAATATCGCTGCAATCAGGTAATTGGTTACGATAGCAATGGACTTGGTGGCATCATCATTAGAAGGAATAGAGAAATCTACTTTAGTAGGATCGCTATTGGTATCTACCATAGCAAAAGTGGTAATACCTAAGCGTTTTGCCTCTGCAAGAGCAATATGCTCATGGCTGATATCTACAATGAATAAGGCAGCAGGTGTACGTCCCATCTGGGAAATACCGCCTAATACTTTCTCCATTTTCTCTTTGCTACGGCTCAAAGTAAGGCGTTCCTTTTTAGTCACACTATCCAAGGTACCATCATTCAGCATTTTGTCAATGCTCTGCATTTTCTTAACGCTCTTACGGATAGTCTGGAAGTTAGTTAACATACCTCCTAACCAACGCTCGGTAACAAAGGGCATATTTGCTTTAGCTGCAGCTTCTGCAACGATTTCCTTAGCTTGTTTCTTAGTGGCAACAAACATGATCTTCTTACCGCTTTTTGCGATAGATTTCAGCGCTGCTGCAGACTCTTGCAAACCGTCAATCGTCTTATTAAGATCAATAATATGAATACCGTTCTTTTCGGTAAAGATATAAGGAAGCATCTTCGGATTCCATTTCTTTCTTTGGTGTCCGAAATGAACGCCAGCTTCCAGTAATTGTTGATGTAATGATTTATTTTCTTCCATTGGTGGAAAATTGAATGTTTTTTTAAAAATAATTTAAAGCCGTCACTGACGCAACCCAAGGTAACGCAGGTTAAAGCATTAACGTTTGGAGAACTGGAAGCTACGACGTGCTTTAGCCTTACCGAATTTCTTACGTTCAACCACACGCGGATCACGACGTAACAGACCTTGCTTTTTCAATGCAGGACGAAGCTCAGGGTCCACTTCACAAAGTACACGGGCAATGGCTAATTTAATAGCTTCTGCCTGACCTTTGGGGCCGCCGCCTTGTACATTCACAATAATGTCATATTGGTCAACTGCTTCAATAGTCTTAAAAGGTAATTCAACCTGGTTTTGCAGGTAAATAAGCGGGAAGTATGCCTTATAATCTTTGTTGTTCACTTTAATCTCACCGGTACCCTTGCTTAAATAGATACGGGCTACGGCTTCTTTACGGCGACCAACGGCATTTTTCTGTTTTTCCATTTAATTTTAGAAAGTATTATTGCCCCTAACAGGGCCAGGGGTTAATATTTGAATTCTTTGGGTTGTTGTGCTTTATGAGAATGCTCTGCTCCTTCATATACAAAAAGCTTTTTGTACATGGCACGACCAAGGCGATTCTTAGGAAGCATACCTTTTACGGCACGTTCGATTACCGCATTAGGACGGCGGGCAATCAGGTTCTTAGCCGTCTCATGTTTCTGGCCACCAGGATAACCACTGACGTGTTGGTAATCTTTATCTTCCAATTTGTTACCGGTCAATACAATTTTACCGGAGTTAATAACGATTACATAATCACCGCAATCAAAATGAGGCGTATAATAAGCTTTGTTTTTACCACGTAATACCGTAGCAATTTTAGAGCTGAAGCGTCCCAAGGTCTGATTGGTAGCATCTGCTACATACCATTCGCGCTTTACGATCGTTTCGTTAGCCGATTTTGTTTTGTAGCTTAATTGTTTAAGAGACATGTGTTTTCTTTTTTCTAATGATAATTCTTTTACACGAATAGTCTATGTTTTACAACATATTTTTCATTCGGGACGCAAAGATAGTTTCACTCTATGGAATCCCCAAATAATTTATTACTTTTTTTAAGCACGCCTTTACAATTGATTGGTTTACAATAACAATTCTGGACACTTTAAATTATTCCCTTCAAATATTCCCTTTAAAAAAGCATTATTTCAACCAAAACCTGGGAAACGGCCAATTTCCCTGTCAGGGTAAAACTAAATTGACTCATTCTCTCTTAAAAAGATGAATGGCTACCTCTCGCCCAACCAGGGATTTAAAGGTAGCCATTGGCATTAAAAGAATAAAATTTGTTCAAAAAAATCACCCCATCTCTACCTGGAGCGGCCGCTTTTGTATGGCTACAGGATTCTCAGGCCGCTTGCCCAACTCTTTAATAAACCGGAAATGAGAATTGATAGCGTCCATCATGTTGGGAATACTATTATAAGTAATATTAAATTCCCTGCATTTTCTTTCTACGATCTTACTGATTGCCGGGTAATGTATATGACTGATCCGGGGAAATAAATGATGTTCGATCTGGTAATTCAACCCACCTACGAACCAGGAGATAACCTTATTATCAGGAGAGAAATTAGCGGTGGTCTTGATCTGATGAATAGCCCACTCATTTTCTATATACTTGCTGTCAGAAGCATCTACAAAATCAAACTCCGTTTCTTCTACCACGTGAGCTAACTGGAATACTATAGACAAAGTAAAGCCCATAGCAAAATGCATGCATAAAAAGGCGATTAACCATGCTTGCCAACCGACGAGAACAATAGGCAAAGCGATATAAAACACAAGG
>CAZFKK010000328.1:0-3715 GCA_964519735.1 uncultured Taibaiella sp. | reverse complement strand
GGAGCCATGGGTCATAGAAGCAGGATGGCCGATCAGCGATTCTACCCCACCCAATGACTCTGCAAGTGCAAACAACTTCGTTTTTTTCAATACTTCGAAAGCGGCATCCATATGATCTTCTTTCAACACAAAGGAGATCATACCGCCAAAGCCACGCATCTGTTTGACCGCGATAGTATGGTTAGGATGATCTTCAAAGCCCGTCCACAGCACTTTAGCTACTTTAGGATGCCCCTTGAGGAAATGAGCCACTTTGGCTCCGTTTTCGCAATGACGGTCCATCCGTACATGCAAGGTCTTGATCCCTCTTAAAACCAGCCAGCAATCGTGCGGTCCGGGAACAGCGCCACAGCTATTCTGGATAAAACGTAGCTTTTCTTCCGTGGCATCATCATTCACGATGACACAGCCATGTACCACATCGCTATGGCCGCCCAGGTATTTGGTAGCGGAATGCACGACCATATCAGCACCCCAGTCCAATGGATTCTGTAAATAAGGCGAAGCGAATGTATTATCCACAACCGTTTGAATACCATGCTGTGCTGCTATAGCGCTGACGGCCTCAATATCTATGATATTCAGCAAAGGATTAGTGGGGGTCTCCACCCAGATCATTTTGGTATTTTCATTAATATAAGAAGCGACATTCGCCGCGTCATTCATGGAAATAAAATGAAATTTAATACCATAAACAGCAAAAACCTTAGTAAAGACCCGGTAAGTGCCTCCATAAAGATCGTTGGATACAATCACCTCATCTCCGGGTGACAGCAACCGCATTACCGCATCTGTTGCGGCCATACCACTACCAAAACACAAGGCATGTTTACCATGTTCAATAGCTGCGAGGGCCTGTTGAAGCGCAGTACGCGTAGGGTTTTGCGTACGGGCATATTCATAGCCCTTATGCTCACCCGGTGCTGTTTGTACATAGGTAGAGGTCTGGTAGATAGGCGTCATGATCGCCCCTGTGGCGGGATCCGGCGCTACGCCTGCGTGAATCAGCTGAGTAGCTGTCTTATATTGCTTAGTATCCATTACATTAATGCTTTAGAAGCCACAAAGATATAGCATAAACCCCGGACCCGATGCCCTTTCCTATTTTTTACTGAAGAAGACAGGCAAAAAGACCAGGACCATGCCCAAGGTCACTAAAAGGGCACAGGGGGTCAGGATCCCGGATAGGCCGGCGCCCCGCAGCAGCACCTGGTTGATGCCTTCCAGGCTCCAATACATAGGGGAGCACAAAGCTATGGTTTGCATGGCCCGGGGCAAGATCTCCACAGGCACCCACACACCGCCCATAGCGGAAAACAAAACTACGGAAATAGCGCCGCAAGGCATAGCCTGGTTAGCGGTCTTGAACACGCAACCTATAAAGTAGCCGAAACTTACAGCGGCAAAAGCGATACAGATAGCCACGGGTAGCAGCAGCAGCGGATAAGTACCCAGGTAAAGCGCCGGAAGTCCGAATAAAGGAAGAAGGTAAAGTCCCACCAGCAACATCACGGTAAACTGCAGCAGGCAAACCATCATATAAAAAAAGATCTTACCGATCCCTACCCTCCTTACAGCATCCGGAATGAGCAATATCCTGACGGTACTGCCATCGTCCCGCTCCCGGATCATATTACCGGACAGGGGCACAACGATCAGGAACATCCCGAAGATGGCCCAGGCCGGAACATTGTGCTGCACGGAATTGACCGTGCCTGAAATAGCGGGGCCATCCCCTACAAGTTGCTCTCTGACCACCAATACCGCGTCAAGCTGCGCTAACGAGATCCCGGATTCCTGCGCGGTGTCACTCCGGTTCATCTTGCCTAACCGCTCCATTAACAGCTCCATTTTTACCTGGGTAATGTACAGTTGCAAAGCATGGTACAGGGAACTGCGAAAGGAAGGTTTGATCACAGGATCGAACAGTAACTGAACCTGCGCAGTGTCCGGCTGTTGTTGTACCGGCATCCCCGCCGGAAGGCCCATCACCCGGGCCATTTCATTAGCCAGCTCATTGGAAGTATGCACCAGGGCCGTGGTGGCCTGTGCAGGAATGATGATGCCCATCTGGGATAAGCCCTTTTTCAGATGATCATGGAGGAGTGCCTCTGCACGATCATCAGTACCGGGCATGGTGGTAATCACAAAGCTTTTATTGCGTTGCAGGCCTTCAATTATTTTTTTGCCTACAGAGCCCTTATCTTTATTCAACACCTGGATGTCGAATTTCATTTCCTGGTAATCGCGGAAAGGAGCATCCTGTACCACTGCCATCACCACGATCAGCGCAGCCGGCATGATCAGGAGGAGTAACAACCCGCCCAGATCACGGGATAACAGTAAAAATTCTTTTTTTATAGTAGCCCACATGAAAATAGTATCGTGCTTATTTTGTCCACGGAATAGCGCCGGCCTAACCCGGCGCCGGGACAAATTAAAAAGAGTGGCAGCAAAGATACTACCACTCTTTTAATTATAGAGAAAACGTTATTTATTTAAAATCCGCATCCTTGAGCGTCACATTGGCTTCGGCCGACTGGATACTTACTTTCATGCCGGGAGGCGTCTGTTCAAGGCTGAAAGGCACTTTAAATCCTTTACCGTTTTTCACTTCACGATAATCCCCGTAGATATTTGTTTGTACCATTTTCTGGCCCATCATCTCGCCTTCATTAATGGATTTCACTAAAAGGCCTGAGGCGACATCATAATACCTGGTGGACTTACGACCGTCCTTCGATAACTCTTCCAGGACATAGGCATCCTTACCATCAACCGCTTCCGTGCCCAGCAGATGATAAGAGAGGCCATACTGGTCAGGATGCAGATCCGCCTGCATATCAGCCTGGCGTTGAAATACAGTGACCTGATCTTCCGTAAGATCCTGTTTTTGCCCCTGGGCTTCCATATATCCTTTATCCTGGTTCAGGACAATCTTCTGAACGACCATACCCATAGCTTCTATGGCCATTCTGAATTTACCGGGAGAAGCCAGCTTCTGGGTGATCCTGATGGGAGTACCCTGCATTTCCGTACTACTTACCATAACCAAGGTCCGGATATCTTCAATAGCCTTTTTGCCGCCGATAGCCTGTATATACTTATCCAGGACAGATTGTGCGGTGACGCCCTCAGCTACAGCCTTCGTAACCACCGCCTGAATTTCATTGCCATAATTATCAAAATACCGGAGGGTGCCATCTGCACTGAAAGCCTTCAATTTTTCCGCTTCGGATTTATTACCCACCACCACGATATTGGCCTGTCCGGGATGAATATACTGCTGTGCCACCGCCTGAACATCAGCGGCCGTGACCGCGCTCAATGTTTTAAGGTAATTTTTATAATAATCCTTAGGCATCTTGTACCGCTCAATATTAATGGCATATTGTGCTATTATGCCCGGATTTTCCAGGCTCATGGCAAATTTACCAGCCATAAAATTCAAAGCATTCTGCAATATATCAGGAGCAACCAGGGTGGTACGCATCGTATTCATCTCCTGGATCATCTCCTGAACAGAACTGTCGGTGACCTCGTTACGACATTTGGCATAAACCAGGACCTGTCCGGCAACCGGATCTGCCTGGATATCCGAATAGGAGCCATAGGTCCAGCCATGTTTTTCCCTCAGGTTCAGGAATAAACGTCCTTGAGAACTGCCTCAGGATCTCATTCACTACTTTAGTCTTCACGACATCACTACTGCCCG
>CAZFKK010000327.1:3217-3715 GCA_964519735.1 uncultured Taibaiella sp. | reverse complement strand
GAGCTGAAGGAAAGAAATGGAATGCGGAAGCCCTGGAAGCATTTAGAAAGGGCATCGGCAAGCTCGAAAGAATGCACCCGCATTCCCCGGATTATTCCGTAGTGTACAATCACCTGGACCTGATGCTGGATCTGCCCTGGGAAGAATATACTGAAGATAAATATGATCTGAAAAGAGCGCTTAAAGTGCTGAATAATGACCATTTCGGAATGGAGCAGATCAAAGAACGCATCCTGGAGTACTTGGCTGTATTGAAATTGAAGGGAGACCTTAAATCCCCGATTCTTTGCTTTGTGGGCCCTCCCGGTATTGGAAAGACCTCTTTGGGACAAAGCATAGCCCATGCGATAAACCGGAAATATGCCCGGTTGAGCCTGGGCGGTTTGCATGACGAAAGCGAATTGCGGGGGCATCGCAAGACTTATATCGGCGCGATGCCGGGCAGCATCATACAGTCTTTACGTAAAGTGAAAACTTCGAACCCGGTTTTTATCCTGG
>CAZFKK010000327.1:0-3207 GCA_964519735.1 uncultured Taibaiella sp. | reverse complement strand
GGATGGGATTGACAAGATAGGCAAGGATTTCAGGGGCGATCCCAGTTCTGCATTATTGGAAATACTGGACCCGGAACAAAACAGTACTTTCTATGATAACTACCTGGAAATGGAGTATGACCTTTCTAAAGTATTGTTTATTGCAACCGCCAATAGCCTGAACGATATTCAGCCTGCATTAAGAGACCGCCTGGAGATTATTCATCTTTCCGGGTACAGCGTGGAGGAAAAGGTAGAGATCGCTAAACGGCATTTACTGCCTAAACAAAAGGAAGCACATGGGCTCAGCCAGGTAAATATTAAATTTACTACGGCGACACTTCAGTTGATTATTAAAAATTATACCCGGGAATCAGGGGTACGGGAGCTGGACCGGCAACTGGCCGGTATTATGCGTTCCATTGCCCGCAAGGTGGCTATGGACGAAATAAGTGAAGCGCAGTTGGATCAGGAGCTCATAGAAAAAGCTTTGGGGAAACCTAAGTATTCCAACGAATTATACCAGAAAGTCAACCCTCCCGGAGTAGCGGTTGGGCTTGCGTGGACTTATGTAGGAGGAGAGATCTTATTTATTGAAACCAGTTTGAGCAAAGGCAAGGGCGGCCTTACCCTTACCGGTAACCTGGGTAATGTGATGAAAGAGTCTGCTTCAACAGCACTCTCCTACCTTAAAGCACATGCAGCAGATTATAAGATCGATGCCAGCCGGTTTGAAGAGACGAACATTCATATTCATGTACCCGAAGGTGCAGTACCCAAGGATGGACCCAGCGCAGGGATCACTATGTTATCAGCCCTGACCTCCTCCTTTACCGGCCGGAAACTGAGGGCTTACCTGGCTATGACCGGCGAGATCACATTACGGGGCCAGGTGCTTCCGGTCGGTGGTATTAAGGAAAAGGTACTGGCCGCTAAACGGGCCGGGATAAAAGAGATCATGATGTGCGCCCAGAATAAAAAGGACGTGGAAGAAATTAACAAGGAATTTATAAAAGGCCTGAAATTTATTTACGTCAATGAGATGAGTGAAGTGCTGGACAGAGCATTGTTGAAAAAGTAAATGTTCTTATCGAAATAATGAATAGGGAACGCCTGGAATTTTCGTAATTTCAGGCGTTCTTTTTTGATAAAATATGAATAGAAAGGATTTTCTGAAATTATTAGCTATGTTACCATTGACAGGTACCGCCCACGGTCTGACTTCATTGTCTGAAATGACTGCAACACTGGATCCTACAGAGGAAATGCCTGTGTTCTTTTTTGGACATGGCAGTCCTATGAATGCAATAGAACAAAATGAGTTTTCCCGGGCATGGCAGAAGATCGGCGCCACATTGCCCAAACCCAATGCTATTTTATGTATTTCTGCCCATTGGCTGACCCGGGGTACTTTGGTGACCAATATGGAGCAGCCCAGGACCATTCACGATTTTGGCGGGTTCCCTCCGGAATTATTCCAGGTACAATATCCGGCGCCGGGTAGCCCTGTTCTGGCTCAGGCGACGAAAGAGCTGATCAGGGATGTAGCCGTAGGTCTTGATAATGAATGGGGTTTGGACCACGGTTGCTGGAGTGTGGTCCGGCATTTATACCCGGAGGCAGATGTGCCGGTAGTACAAATGAGTATCGATTATCATCAGCCTGCAGCATACCACTATGCATTAGCCCGTTCCCTGGCGGATTTGCGTAAAAAGGGGATCCTCATTATCGGAAGCGGTAACATGGTGCATAATTTGTCTATGGTGGCCTGGGATAAAATGGAGGTGCCGGGTTATGGTTTCGATTGGGCTATTGAGGCTAATGATCGTATGAAAAAACTGATCCTCGAGCGTCAGCACCAACCGCTTATTGACTTCAGGCAGCAGGGTAAGGCTTTTGATCTCGCCATCCCCACACCAGACCATTATTATCCCATGATCTATGCCCTGGCACTACAGGGGAAGCAGGAGCAGGTTGAATTTTTTAATGATAAGGCAGTCGCAGGCTCCTTAACCATGACCTCGTTCAGGATCAGTAGAGGTTAATTTTACCTGCCATTACGAGTATTCTGAGCATTGGATACTGTATGCAGCATACGCTGGAACGCATGCGCTAGTCATTGTGTCCCTTATCGAAAGTATTGCTCATCGAAGTTGGCACAGGCATCCTTGCATGTGTCTTATTAGTACTGCGTATAATCTTTTCTGTTCAGGTTGAGCCGCAGCCCGCTATATACATATAAGGTATGTGCATCAGGAAGCAGGGGGGCTGCTACCGTAAAGCTTCGGTAAGTCCCCCCCAGATCAAGGTAAAGGCGGGGCAGGAATTCATAAGCTATATTCAGGGTGGCTATTTTACAATCCGCCTGGGGCCCATTAATTAACTTTACGCCATAGTCCTGGCTCCGGTTTTGGTAATCATCAAAGATATTATTGCCCAGGTTGGCATTTCCTGTATCCACCCCTTGCTGATAATAAGTCACTTTGGCATTGAAGGTCAACCGTTTTGCCGGTTGGTACCGCAACAGGCCGCTTAGTTCCGCGAAACCGGCTCCTAAAGGATGGGCAAGAGGCTGGTTGTAATGGGTATAGTTGGAGGGAGATACTCCTTCATTTCTTTGGGTATGTTGGAAGGTATAGGGCCTGATGATGTTTACTTCAGCTTGTACATCCAGGTTACTTATGGTGAAGGCATCATAATATTTAGCGCCTGCTTGAATACCCCACTTGTTCGCCCAATAACCATTTCCCGCCAATAATTCTTTTGAAGTAAATTCGTTAATGAGTACCTGGGTATAAAAGGAAACATGCCTGGCTACGATGGCTTTCGCATTGAGGCCTATAGATACTTTGTCGGGACTGCCCATACTCCTTTCTACAGCACGGTAAAAAATAACCGGGTTCAGGTAGCCAAATTCAAAATGGCCGTTTCGCGCAAAGGTTACCGATTCGAATAAGCCCAGGTTCAGCCATCGGGTCACATTAGCGCTCAGGTAATGAACTGTAGCATATTTATGGCCGATTGATGGTGTCTCCCCTCTATAGGATTGAGGTTGCAGCATCAGGTATAAGTTTTGATAATTAAATTTCCAGATCCGCGTATTCAGCCGTGCAAAGGCAGCTCCTTCGGAAAAATCCGAAAGGAAAAGTGACCGGTACCCGTCCCCGATAAAATGCCGGTCATACCCCAGGCTGAGGCTGATATGGTCTTTAATTAAAGGGGCATTTA
>CAZFKK010000326.1:0-3738 GCA_964519735.1 uncultured Taibaiella sp. | reverse complement strand
TCCATCCCTTTATGGCTGGTATTAGCGGTGTTCCTGGTGCTGAACGGCATGAACCTGTTCCCGGGCAATGCACGTTTAGGCGTATTATGTGTTTTTTCCGCGCTTATCGGATTCGGGTATATTAAATTATTGCATTCCGGCTATAAGCCCGGCGCCTGGCTGTATAGCCTGGGCGATAAAGTACAGGGGGTATTTACCCCCGCGGAGCACTTGCAGGCCCGGAACCAGCCACGCAGGACGCAGACCTTAAAACATATCCCCGGCGGGGAAAAGAAAAAGACGGCAGACCTGTCCGTGGACGCCCTGCTGGATAAGATCAACCTGAAGGGGTATCACTCCCTGACAGAAGAGGAAAAAGAGATATTGCTCAAGGCCAGCAAAGAAAAATAAAATGTATTATTTCGCTCACCAAATAGATTGTTGCTCTTGAAAAGGGTTTCGCTGTTGCGCCGCATTTTTCGCAGTATCTACCTCTTGCTTAACCTGGCAGCCATAGGCTGGTTGTTCCTGTGCCTCTATGCCTCCTATTATAATGCCGAGGGCCGGCCCGGTATTGTGAGTTTATTCAGTTTTTCCTGTTTTTTTGCCGCGCTGACCAATGTGGTGTTTGTGTTCAGCTGGTTGTTTTCCCGTACAAAATGGCGGGCGCTTTTGTCCCTCGCCACGCTGGCCCTTTGCTGGCCTGTCGTAAAGCCGGTGGCTGCCTTTAACTACCTGGGTAAGAATAATACGACTGCCGATGCCAGCGGCCTGAAGATCATGACCTGGAATGTGCACTTATTTGACCTGGGCGGCTGGACCAAGGATAAAACCTCGAAAGAAAAGATACTGACATTCATCAAGGAAGAAAACCCGGATCTCCTTTGCCTGCAGGAATATTACTGGGAGAAGGAGTCGGAGCGTGAGCCTTATACCGCCCTGATCCAGCAACTGGGCTACCCTTTTGTTAAATTCTCGAGAGAACACAAGTTGCGGAAGAATTTTATCACCAGCGATGCAGATAAGCGCGAGGTGATTTATACCGGGCATGCCATCTTTTCCAAATATCCCCTGTACAACGAGCAGCAGTATACCCTCGAAGGAGACCGTTACAATTTATTAAAGGTGGATGTAGAGATCGATGAGCAGCATACCTTCAGCCTGAATGTGGTACACCTTACCTCGGTGGGCTTCGGGCGTAAAGAAATGAGTTATATCGAAGATGTGAAGTCCCCGGTGATGGATGTGAAGCGGGAAGAAAAATCCAGGTTCATCCTGAGAAAATTAAGAGATGCCTCTGCACGCAGGGCTGCCCTGGCCAATAAAATAGATTCCCTGAAGCGCCGTATGGATCATCCTATCATTATCTGCGGCGATTTTAATGATATGCCGGGCTCTTATGTTTATCAAAAGGTAAAGGGCAGGCTCGCCGATGCTTTCGTGGCTAAAGGCAGCGGCCTGGGGCGTACCTACCGGAAGATATTTCCTACCCTGAGGATAGATTATATATTGTACGATGATAAGGTCCTGAAAGCCGAAGGGTATAAGCGTCCCCCCTTAGGGCTTTCCGACCATTTCCCCGTGATCGCTAATTTCTCTTATATTAAAGAAGCCGGAATGTCTTCTTCCGAAAAATAAATAGCTATTTTACCCAACGTTTCTTTTTATCCGGACGTCTTCTTTAATGCTGTCTTAAGGAAATGCAAAAAAATTACCAGTTTTTTTCTTAAGTTATAAGGTAAAACCTTACATTTGTCTTCTTACTTTTTAATTTGATCGCTATCGGCTGAGAAATCTACTTTATTATTTAAACCTGGTATAAGCCCCGGAAGGCATTTATACTTTTTCGTTTAAAGTTTCATAGTAGCTATCTTTATGACAACAAACAGCCTGAAGCATTATTCAGATCAAGCCCTGGTCGTCTCTTTCCGTGAAGGAAATGAGCGGGCAATCGCCGAACTGGTGTCCCGGTATCAAAGCAATATTTATACGGCCATTTACCTGATGGTCAAGGATAAATATACTGCGGAAGATCTTTTCCAGGATACGTTTTTAAAGATCGTCAACAACATCCGTAATGACAAATATTCGGAGCAGGGCAAGTTTTTGCCCTGGGCGTTGCGTATCGGCCATAATCTTTGTATTGACTATTTCAGACGGGTGAAACAGCATGTTAAGGTAACCCTGGCCGATGGTACTGATTTTTTCGCCATCCTGCCGCTGCATGAGGAGCATGTGGAAGACCGCATGATCCGCCGGCAGACCGAGCAAGGGGTACAGCAGATCATAGACCGGTTACCCGAAGAGCAGCGGGAGGTGGTGGTCATGCGCATCTACGGGGAGATGAGCTTTAAAGAAATTTCCGATACTACCGGGGTGAGCATCAATACGGCCCTGGGGCGTATGCGTTACGCATTGATCAATATGCGCAGAATGATCCAGGAACACAATATGGTGCTTCGCTAAGTCCCCGCCGGAGATGCCCGGCCGCCCGTGTCAGTTTTTTGGGCTTAAAAGACAAGAAGGCCCGTAAACCATCGGTTTGCGGGCCTTCTATTATTCATCAACAGGAACCTTATTTCACCTCTTCAAATTCAATATAATCCCCCTCTACTTGCTTTTTCTGCCGTGTTTTTGCCCCGGAGCCGGGGTTGCCTTGCATATGATCCATCTGTTTCTTCATTTCGTTCATCTTTTGATGGGTCATGCGGGTGATCTTGAACACCGGTAATAAGAACCGGAGGACAAACCGTATGACTACAAAGAAAATCAGCAGGAATAAAAAGAATCTCAATATCATAGCTCAAAGATACGGTTATTTGAAGGTTCCGGACTATCGATAATTTCAATTTAACAATTGTATTTTAAAGGGGGGGATTATACTATGCTTACCTTTGCCCCTCAATGAATCCGTCTTTGGCTGCGCAAAAAAACAAAAAGGCATTTGCTTTAAGGAGAATATTTACTTATACCCGTCCTTACCGGGGCCGGTTGGCCGGCAGTATCACCCTGGCCATTATCCTGGCTGCTATGGCGCCGGTGCGTCCTTTTCTTATCCAGTATTCTATAGATCATTATGTGATCCGTCATTTACTGGAGGGACTGATCTGGATCACCGTGATCCAGGTAGGCCTGTTGCTATTGGAGAGCCTGTTGCGTTTCGTGTTTATGTACTTTACCAACTGGCTGGGGCAAACGGTCGTCAACGATATCCGGCAAAAGGTGTTTCATAAAGTGATCCACCAGAATATGGCTTATTTTGACCAGACTCCTATCGGGACCCTGACCACACGTACGGTCAATGATATTGAGGCGATTAACGATGTATTCTCTGAAGGCCTGATCTCCATTGTAGCCGACGTACTGACGATCATCGCGATTATCGGGGTCATGTTCTATACCGACTGGAGATTAACCCTGGTCAGCCTTTCCGTTTTCCCGGTATTGATCATCGCTACTTATGTCTTTAAAGAAAGCGTACGCAAGTCTTTCCAGCAGGTGCGCAATGCCGTCGCCCGGCTCAACGCCTTCGTGCAGGAGCATATCACCGGTATGTATGTGGTGCAGGCCTTTGCGGCTGAAGAGCGGGAAGAAAAGGAGTTTATGGTGATCAACAAGGAGCACCGTGATGCCAATATCAGGGCCATATTCGCCTACTCCGTATTTTTCCCGATCGTAGAGATCATTCTCGCTATGGCCATGGGCTTACTGGTATGGTGGGGCGCCTCAAGAATGCTGGACCACCAGGTCACCCAGGGG
>CAZFKK010000325.1:0-3747 GCA_964519735.1 uncultured Taibaiella sp. | reverse complement strand
TTAAGGAAACAAGCATGGACGCAAATACGGTGAAGATTACCGCAAGGGGCAGGCTCCGGATAAAATCCCCGGAGGCCTCGGGCATGAATGCGATGGGTAAAAAGGCAATGATTAAGGTGGCTGTACAGCCTGCAATGGCCAGGCCGATTTGTTTTGTGGCTTTAAGTGTGGCCTCCATCCTGGAATGCCCTTCCAGCATCCAGCGTTCTATATTCTCCACGACAACAATACTATCATCTACAAGCAGCCCTAAGGCTACGACCAATCCTACGATGCTGAGCTGGTTGAGGTTGTAGCCAAATAAATTCAAAAGGATAATACCTATGGCCAGGGATAGCGGGATAGAGATCATGACGATAATTGAAGGCCGGATACCTAAAGGAAGCAGGGTAAACAAAACAAGGCTGATCGCAATCAAAAAATCCAGTCCCAATCCACTTAATCTTTTCGTTACGTTGTTTGCCTGGTCAAAATGTACCGTGAAGTCGATATTTTCGGGAAGACTTTTCTTGAATTCCTGAAATACAGGCTGGTATAGCTTTTGTGCACTGCTGATGTTTTCTTTATCCTTTAATGCAGCCGTAACGAATACAGCCCTGTGCGCATTCAGGCGCGTCTTGTAGTTTTCCTGGTCATAACCATAATATACCTTGGCAAGATCCTTAAGTAACAGGGTCTTCCCATTGATAGCATAGACAATAGTGTTCCTGATCTCCTCAATATTTTTATAATTGCCGCTTGTTTTTATATTATATACCTTACCTCCCGCATCTACGCTGCCTCCGGGTATATTGGCAAGCTCGCCCTGGATATTGCCCATGATGGCCTGTAACGGTATATTACTCTGGGCTATTTTATCCAGGTCAAGTTCTATACGTACCTGCCTTTGAGGTAAACCGTTTATTTTAATGTTTTTTAAAGCGGCTATCTTTTCGAGACGTTCCTGGAGATCTTCCGCTGCTTTGGAAAGTGAAGCCCGGGACGCATTTTGGGAGATCAGGGCTACCTGTAAGATATTGACATCAGAAGGCTGCCATTTCTCTACGTCCATACTGTATAGGCCATCCGGGAGCTTGCTGCGCATAGCATTGCTGAGGCGAACCAATTCCTGGTATTTGGTTTCCACATCCATGTCATACTTGTAGTCCACCCGTATCACAGCATAGCCGTCACCAATTACGGTGCGTAATCGCTTTATATTTTCCAGTTGATAAATTTCCTTTTCCAGGGGGTTGACGACCAGGTCTTCCATATCTTTAGGACTTGCACCGGGAAGGATCGGGGTAATGGTATAAACAGGAGCATGCATTTCAGGATCTTCACTTCGGGGCATATTCATTATCGTAGTGATGCCCAGGGCAATGATCATAACGAATATAATCAGGGTAAACTGATAGTTCTTTACGGCGTATTCGGATATTTTCATGCTGTATATTTTGTTGCTGTTTGCATCTATTTTGCAGGACCGTCAGGACTTAATCCACTACTTTTATCTTGCTGCTATCTGTAAGATAAGCGCTTCCGGATAAGATCAGGTAAGCAGGGGCCTGCCATTTGCCTTTTACCCATACCTTATCTTTATCCATAGAGACAATACTTACCCTGGTTTTTACTGCCGATTTATGGTCATGAGTCAGAAACAGGTAGCCGGTACTTCCATCGGCATCCAGTAGGGCATCATAGGGCACTGACCAGAGGTCATGACCTGTTGTGGGCGCTGCCGTAGTAATAATAGAGGCAGCACCATACATTCCTGCGGCAATGGCGTTGGAATGTAGGGTAGAAAGGAGGATATCTATGCTGAAAGTACCGGTATAAGGATCTACAGCTTCAGAACGCCGGGATACATATCCTTCTAAAGGGATTGCTGATGAAGAGATGTGTACCAGGGCTTTGTCTTTAAGTTGGATCAACGCCCAGTCTCTGTCGCTAACGCCAACCCTGAGGAGCCATTTCCCCCCGGCAGCGCCATTAGTTTGTAAGATGGGCATACCCGGCCCTACTGTTTGTCCTTCATTAGCCATCTTTTTGAGCACGTACCCATTGCCGCCGGCCCTGATTTGGGAATATTGTCTGTTGAACCTGGCTGCATTTAATTGTTGTTTAGCCAGTTCCAGTGCGGTGTGGGAGTTTTGATATTGTTCCAGTGAAGCTACACTGTCTTTATATAGATTGCCGGCACGTTGCTCCTCTCTTTGTGCCTTCTCAAGACCTGCTTCTGCCTGGGCTACCTGGGCGTTGATCTCTGTCATATGCAAACTGGCTAATAATTGCCCTTTGTGTATAGCATCGCCCTCTTTTACATAGAGCTTATTCAGGATACCCCCGGTTTTGAAGGATAGATATACTTCATCATCTGTAGTAAACTTGCCTGAAGCCGAAATGGTATCGGAATTCGGGGTAGCACTCAGGAGCGTCACCCGTACCGGGATTATTTCTTCATCCTGCATGCCGGGTTGTTCCTGGTTCTTATTGCCGCAGGATATAAAGAAAAGGAGTGCTGAAAGAAGAAGGATAGTTTTATGAGGAAGCATAAAAAATGATTTTTAGTTTAGGAATGGGTTTAGGGCAAAGGATAGGCTGCACGTACACGTTCGAGCATAGCATTCGCAATCTGGATTTCTGACCGGGCTATACCCATTTGAATTTGCGCTTGAGTGAACTGATGCTGCGCATCTATCAGCTCTATATAGAGTAATTGGCCTTCTTTGTACACTTTATTTTGGTCATTAAGGTATTGCTCTGCGAAATTCAACTGGGCGACTGCATTGTTATAATTAAGTACGGCAGTATTGAAATTATTGCGGGCTTGCTGATGTTGCAGTTCAAAAGCTTTTTCGGTTTCCTTATATTTCGAGTGGCTTTTTTGAAGGTCGGATTCAGATAGCCTGATCTTATTCGTGTTTTTGCCTCCGGCAAATAAATCCCATTGTAAATTGAGGCCCCAGAAATAATAAAGTGATCTGTCCGTGATATTATAGGCAAAAGACTGAGAACCGGCATCAAGAAAGGTATTCAGCTTGGGCAGGAGGTAGCTTTTCTGCATTTTGGTATGGATTTCATAAATAGCTGAGGTGGTTTTGAGCTGTTGCAGTTCTTCTCTTTCCATCATGGACTCATTTTGATGTAGTAGGGTTTCTACCTGCCGGTTGCTGGAGGAGTCGCTCACAATAGCTTCATCCAGGGACCTGTTCAACAAAAAATTGAAATAGGCCTGTGCATTTTTTACAGTATTTTGTGCCTCGTTCATTGCTGCTTCTACCTTTTGCTTTTCGGCTTGTGCGCGGGTTAATGCAGTGCCGTTACTTTTCCCGTTGCGTAAAAGGCTTTCGTTTACCCTTATGTTCTCCCGGGTCAGTTCAAGCGCATTACGGTATGCATGCACAGATTGGATGGCCTGATCATACCTGTAGTAGGCTACTTTAATATCTTTGACGAGCTCTCTTTGGTACACTTTTAGCGCTGCGTCCTGCTGGCTGATCAGTTCTTTCTTAATCTGTTTGTTGTAGATGAGCTCCATATTGATCAGGGGAAGCGTTGTATGAAGCTTGACGTCATAAAAATTATCCGGGTTGAGCAGGATCGACTCGTTCTGTATCTGGGGGAATTGATTAGTCATAGTCAACTGGTTGAGCGAGCTGTAAACCGGGTTGAGCATGTCTCCCACTGGAAGATCAATGGTGCGCCCACCCTGAGCTTTGGTATAGGTCGCATTGAAGCTGATATGAGGTAAAAAATAGGACTTTG
>CAZFKK010000324.1:0-3765 GCA_964519735.1 uncultured Taibaiella sp. | reverse complement strand
CCAGGCAGCAGCTCATGAATCTGATCATAAATTGTAATACTTTTTAATATCAACCAGACTTGACAACCGGATTACTCTTCCAACCCAATATGAAAAATTAAATACCATATCCTAACCCAATGCTCTACTTAGCCTTTTTCTCCAGCCACTCCAAAACCTCTACGATATTACTGTGGTCCAATCCTTTTCCCACGATCTTTTTATCGGCATCCAGCAGGTAAACTTTTGGCGTGGAATAAATATCATATAAGGCACGATAGCCGGTATTGTTATGGGCATCCACAACATTGGTCCATTCCAGCAAGCCTAAGTCTGCCACCTTTTTCTGGATATTGGTCAGTTCTCCTTCCGTAGAAACAGCATATACTTTCACACCTTTCTGCTTCAAAACGGCTTTATAGACAGAGTCAATCTGGGGCATCTCTTTCACGCAATGACCACATTCCATAGACCAGAATACCAATAGTGTATAAGGTGCTTTCATACTATGAAGCGGGATATCCTGCAACCCGAAAATATCCTGCATGATAATGTCAGGGGCAATATTACCCAACACATTCGGCGCTATTTTTTTTGCCCGGTCTTCATACTTAGCCAGTCCTGCTGAATCCAGCCAGTAAGCATCCCCCTTCATATAGTATTTTTCAACAAGGTGAACAAATACTTCATCCATACCCATTACTTTGCTGCTTTCCGCATTCCGCGCCAGCCAATGTAAAGAATACTTAAATAATTCTTTAGAACCCCTTGTCTTTGCCAGAAGCTGGTCTGCTTCTGCATTGAAGGTATCCGGTAGCGGCAAAACGAGCCTGTTAAAATATTCATCCAGCTTGGCATCATATACGGGGGAATACATCAAACGATCATCATTGAAGGCAAAATCGTCCCAATAATGCTTCTTATAATAATTATAGGCAAAGTTGGAATCAATTGTCTTTTTATCTTCAAGATAATGAGGACCGGGAGGCACTTCCGGAACAGCAAGCGCCTTAAAAACATTGGCCAGGTAAGTACCCGGGTGTTTCTGGGCATATGCCTTCCTGTAGAGGGAAAGTTCCTTGGCTAATGCCATGGATTTTGTTTTTAACGCCTGGCTGTCTGCAGCAGTTCCGGCCTCTTTCATACCCTCCATAAGTTCCTGTTGCTGCTTACCATATTCCATGAGGTATTTTTCATAGGTTACATAGCGTGTATTTTCCGGGCTATTTTTAAAAGAAATGTTTGCCGGCATATCCATGGTATCTATGGTCATTTCCATTTTATTCCCGTTGTCCAGGATAAACTCCACATATTTGCCCTTATTGGCAAACAAAATCAGATAAATGCCACCTAAAACACTATCCTTAGACTCTATAACCGCCGTGCGCTTGTTAATTACCTTCGCGGAATCCGTTTTATATATAGTAGGCAAAGGTTTGGCAAAATAATGGGCCAGGAAAATATAATCATCAGGTACGTCCTGGTTGAATTTAATTTCAATCCTATATCCGTTTTTAGCAAAAAGCGCGGTGGCCAAGAGGCTGAATACACTGAAAAATAGTAATCGTTTCATTAATCTTAGATTGATGGGATATTTAATGAATAAGGTGATAAAAATAATTATAAAATCATGCTATAAGAACCAAAGCTAAAGAACGATTTTCCACAACAATAAAATTCAGGCTACCTTTGCAAAGGATTAACAAGCACTATATACGTTGGCAAGGAAAAATAAAAAGATAATTATCGATGCGATCAGGTTGGATCGGTACGCCGCAGAAGGCAAATCCATAGCGCACCTGGAAGATGGCAAAACCTTATTTGTGGAAGGGGCAGTACCCGGCGATTGGGCTCAGGTATTGGTGCTGAAAAATAAAAAAAGCTATGCGGAAGGCAAAGCCATGAAGATCGTCACCCCCTCCCCGGACCGGGTTACCCCCTTTTGTAGCCACTTTGGGGTGTGCGGAGGCTGTAAATGGCAAATGCTGCCTTATGAAAAGCAGTTGGAATACAAGCAAACCCAGGTCACGGATCAGCTGACCCGGATCGGGCATATCTCCTTACCTCCTATTGCTTCCATTGCCGGCAGCGAAAAACAGCAATTTTACCGGAATAAACTGGAATTTACCTTCTGCACCCATGAATACCTGACTCGTGAAGCGCTGGAAGCCGCAGGCGATACCGAAATAAGCCGGAAACCTGCATTGGGATTCCATGCTCCGGGCATGTTTGACAAGGTCGTGGACATCACGACCTGCTACCTGCAGGCTGAACCTACCAATAAAATCAAAAACCTGTTGCGGGATATCGCCTTTCGTCATGAACTGCCTTTTTATGATCACCGTAAGCAGGAAGGCTGGCTGAGAAATGTCATTATAAGAATAGCGACCACAGGCGAAGTAATGGTCAACCTTATCGTACAACATGAACGGCAGGAACTATATATGATCCTGGACACTTTATTAAAAGAAGTACCGGAAATCACTTCTTTGCATTACACCATAAACCCTAAGGTTAATGATACCATTTATGACCTTCCGGTAGTCACTTACCATGGCAAAGGTTATATCGAGGAATACCTGGAGGACTTCCGTTTCAAGATTTCTCCTAAATCCTTTTTTCAGACCAATACCCGCCAGGCTGAAAAATTGTACCAGATAACCCGTGATTTTGCCGGCCTTACCGGAAAAGAAGTCGTCTATGACCTCTATTGTGGTACGGGCAGCATTGGTATCTTTTTATCTAAAGGAGCCGGAAAGATCATCGGTATAGAGGCGGTGGCAGATGCTATTGAGGATGCAAAGCTAAATGCTGCCTGGAACAACCTGGACCAATGCCATTTCTTTGCCGGAGATGTCAGTGATATTGCCACAGATGATTTTTTTGAAATACATGGCCGCCCGGATGTGATCATCACAGATCCGCCACGGGCGGGTATGCACGAAAAGCTGATCCGGCAATTATTAAAGATCGCTGCTCCCCGGATCGTCTATGTCAGTTGTAACCCGGCCACTCAGGCCCGGGACCTGCAACTTTTGGATGAAGCCTATAAAGTAGTCCGGTTGCAGCCTGTGGATATGTTTCCGCATACGCATCATATTGAAAACGTAGCTTTACTGGAACTGAAAGAAACTATTGCCTTATAAATAAGGTCAACTATTCACTACTTATAAACAGATATTTATACATTACATTTCAATAAAACAGGTGTTAACATACTTCAAACAGGCATGTCAATCATATTATCATCCTGCAACTTTATAAGACTTCTAAATTTAAATAAATTTGAGTTTTCCCGACTTCTTTATTTGAAGTCCTCTGATTCTTCTATAATTTTGCCGCATGACCCAAAAGCCCATGCTTGAAGTCTGCCTTTCACCGGCATTACTTCATCTTTATGATACAAAAGATACCCTTGTTGTTATTATAGACGTCTTTCGTGCCACATCTACCATAGCTGCGGCTTTACATAACGGGGCGCACGCCGTTATCCCTATTGCTTCTGTAGAAGAGTGTGTGGGTATGAAAGACCGGATTGATAATTGCATTACAGCCGGGGAGCGGGATGGGCAAGTGGCCCCTGGGCTTCAATATGGTAATTCACCTTTTGAATATCCCACTGACTTTATCAGCGGCAAAACATTGGCACTGACGACGACCAATGGTACCAGGCTGCTCCATATGGTTAAAGATGCTGATACTATTATCACAGGGTCTTTCCTCAACCTGAGTGCAGTAGGCCAATACCTGATCCGGCAAAATAAAAAGGTACTGCTGGCCTGCTCT
>CAZFKK010000323.1:0-3775 GCA_964519735.1 uncultured Taibaiella sp. | reverse complement strand
CTCCTTCTTGCCGGTCCAACAAGCCTGGTTCCAATAGAATTGAATAAATAAAGGTTAACTTTACCTGAATTAATAGAAATCTATGGCCTTATATACCATAAAGTCCTCTATTCGATCAGGATTCCGGTTTTTGCTTGTTTTTGGAGTGGGGTTAGTTGCTTTCCCTGTTGCAGCACAGCATTTAAAACCGGGTTTTGATAAAGGGGAATACCGGGAACTGCTTAGCGTGGCAGCACCCTCTTCTGAAATACCGGAAAAGGCAAAACTGATTCCTCCTTCCGGGCGCTTTGTTATGGCTTACCGGAGCCCTGTAATGGGCCTGGAAAATCTCTGGGAGCTGTGGATCAGTAAAGATGATCCTGTAGCGGTTCTGTGCACCCGGGGAACCGTGATGAAGTCTGAAAGCTGGCTGGCTAATTTTTATGCCGCGATGGCCCCGGCTAAAGGTGCATTTAAAATCAATGCCGCCGATTCCTTCCGTTATGAATTATCATCGGATTCGCGGGCGGCGGTCCATATCGGTTATCTCCTCAGTCTGGCTTACCTTGCCCCGGATATACTCCCCCTCATAGATTCCTGTTACCGGGCAGGCATTAAAGATTTCCTGGTCATGGGGCATAGCCAGGGTGGGGCCATCAGTTACCTGCTGACCGCTTATTTGTATGATTTGCAGCAAAAAGGGGAATTACCTGCGGATATCCGCTTTAAAACCTATTGCAGCGCCGCGCCCAAGCCGGGCAACCTGTACTTTGCTTACAGTTATGAAACGAAAACACAGCTGGGTTGGGCCTATAACGTAGTGAATGCTGCAGATTGGGTGCCGCAGACACCGATTTCCATCCAGATGCTGGAGGACATCAATACGGTGAGCCCGGTAGCGATGATCAGGAAGGGTATCCAGCAACAGAGATTTCCGAAGAAACAGGTCATGCGCTACCTGTACAAGCAGTTGAGCAAACCTGCTCATAAAGCTGTAAAAAACTATCAGAAATATTTAGGTAAGGAAGTGGGCAAGCAGGTAAAGCAATATCTTAAGGACTACCAGCCGCCGTCATTTTTTCATAGTAATGATTATGTGCGCACGGGAAATACTATTGTCCTATATGGAGATGCCGGTTATTATGAACGTTTTCCAAATGATGGTAAGGATGGTGGTATTAACCATGCTATGCCTGCGTATTGGTATTTGCTGGAACAGTTGGATGATCATTAAAGCTGGGCCGGTTAGTCCTGCATCCTATGGTCACTCGTCCGAAAATCCGTAACTTTGTTGCTTATGTTTCAATTAGAAAGCCCTTACCTGCCTGCAGGCGACCAGCCCGATGCCATCCGGCAATTAGCCGAAGGCCTCCGGGAGGGTGATAAATTTCAGACTTTACTGGGGGTGACAGGATCCGGTAAGACTTTTACGATGGCCAATGTTATCCGGGAGGTGCAGAAGCCTACGCTGGTGCTGACACATAACAAAACCCTGGTGGCCCAGCTTTACGGAGAATTCCGGCAGTTTTTCCCCAATAATGCCGTGGAGTATTTTGTATCTTACTATGACTATTACCAACCGGAAGCTTATATGCCGGTCAGTGATACTTATATTGAAAAAGATCTGGCTATCAATGAGGAACTGGAAAAATTGCGTTTAAGGACAACTACTAATTTATTGAGCGGGCGGCGGGATATTCTCGTGGTGGCCTCCGTGTCCTGCATTTATGGTATGGGTAATCCCACCGAATATGAAAACGGGATCATCCGCATTGCTACGGGGGATAAAATTTCCCGTAATGCCTTATTACATAACCTGGTCAATTCCCTCTACCACCGCAGTGAAGGCGACTTTACCCGGGGTACCTTCCGGGTAAAGGGAGATACGCTGGATATCAACCTCCCGTATGTGGATTATGGCCTGCGCATTTCTTTCTTTGGGGATGATATTGATGAGATAGAGACCTTTGAGACGGAAAGCGGTAAGCGTATTGCGAAGATCGAACATGCCGCTATTTTCCCGGCGAATATGTATATGGCGCCCAAAGATCAGATGGGGCAGATCGTTTATGATATCCAGGATGAAATGACGGCACAGGTGGCCTACTTTAATAAGATCGGGAAGCATATAGAGGCGCAGCGCATCAAGGAACGGGTAAGCTATGACCTGGAAATGATGCAGGAACTGGGGTATTGCAGTGGCATTGAAAACTATTCCAGGTTCCTGGATCGGCGTCAGCCGGGAACCCGCCCTTTCTGCCTGCTGGATTATTTCCCTAAAGACTTCATCATGTTTGTGGATGAAAGCCATGTGACCATTCCGCAGATCAGTGGTATGTATGGGGGCGACCGTTCCCGTAAGCTGAATCTTGTGGACTTCGGTTTCCGGTTGCCTTCCGCATTGGATAACAGGCCTCTGAATTTTTATGAGTTTGAAACCTTGTTGAATCAAGTCATTTTTGTCAGTGCGACGCCCGGGCATTATGAGTTGGAGCATACTGACGGCCTGGTTACGGAACAGGTGGTACGGCCTACCGGGTTACTGGATCCACCTATCGATATCCGGCCATCCGTTAACCAGATAGATGACCTGCTGGAGGAAATAGATAAGAGGATCAAGATGGGGGATCGGGTACTGGTGACCACACTGACCAAACGGATGTCAGAAGAACTGGATAAATACCTGAAAAGAATCAATGTCAACTCCCGCTATATTCACTCCGAAGTAGATACGCTGGAGCGGGTGGAGATCCTGCGGGATCTGCGGCTGGGCAATATTGACGTGTTAGTTGGTGTCAACCTCCTGCGGGAAGGCCTGGATCTCCCGGAAGTGTCCCTGGTGGCTATATTGGATGCGGACAAAGAGGGCTTTTTAAGAGATGAACGTTCCCTGACGCAGATGTCTGGAAGAGCGGCCAGGAATGTGAACGGCCTGGTGATCTTTTATGCGGATAAAGTGACGGAGAGCATGCAACGGACCATTGATGAAACCAGCCGACGGAGAGCCAAGCAAATAGCTTACAACCTGGAGCATGGCATCACACCTCGTACCGTCCACAAGTCGATAGAGCAGATCATGAAACAAACGTCTGTACTGGAGATCAAGGGTTATGATGAGGAAAGTCCCATGGCACAAACAGAGTTGTCCGCTGGCCTTTTGGCAGCAGAAGAAACAGTAGCCTACCAAAGCCGCCCCCAACTGGAAAAAGGGATAGCACAAGTGAAAAAGGCCATGGAGAAGGCAGCTAAAGACCTGGACTTTATGGAGGCAGCGCGCCTCAGGGATCAGATGTTCCTCCTTCAAAAAAAATTGGAGTCCCAAGCTTAGTTTATACTTAATATTGCATGTGATAGCCTAATTATACATCGCTTCTTAAACACCTATCTTGTATGAAAAAGGGATACGCCTATATATGTTTTCTGCTGGCAGGCACTTTATTATGGAATACCGGCACTGCCCAACATCATTTTAAAGGCAAATGGATAGATAGTGTTTACCAGGCATTGAGCGAGCCGGAACGTATCGGCCAGCTTTTTATGGTTGCTGCTTACAGCGGTGGGAAGAACCTGAACCAGGCGCAGATAGATCAGTTGATCAGCAGGAACCAGGTCGGGGGCCTGATCTTTATGCAAGGTACACCGGAGGAGCAGGCTCGTCTGACCAACCGTTATCAGAAAAATGCAAAAGTGCCCCTGTTGATCGGCATGGATGCAGAATGGGGTCTCGGTATGCGGCTGACGGGGGTCAATAATTTCCCGCGCCAGATGATGATCGGGGCAACAAGGGATACCGGCC
>CAZFKK010000322.1:0-3776 GCA_964519735.1 uncultured Taibaiella sp. | reverse complement strand
GCTCACCGTGAGTCAACGCGGGCAAAGCGAGTTTAGGGCGGGAGAGGTAATCCATACGCTACCAAGGGGGCCAGGCGTCATCGAACGGTTAATGGACAACCTGTTGGACTACTTGAACGATGCCGTGAAAAAAAACATTCTTATTAACCAACCAACTTATCAGCAACATACTTAACCAAATGGAGTCCACGTTGGAGCATGCGAGGTCAAGGATCAAATGGTATAATAAAGAGGTGAATGAGTTATTGTTCAGCCAACCCTATATCAAGCCAAAATTGATTGGTGACACGTTGCAAATATCTTCCCGAACAACCCTAACCAGGTATTTCGGTGAGTTGGTGGGCGCCGGCATTCTTACTCCGATGAAAGACGGACGAGAAGTGTTTTACATTAACCAGGATTTGGTGCGCATATTGGAAGGATAAATCATGAGGTTTATAGTAGGAACCCGTCGAATTATGATTTAGCAGTTAGTTTTTAATTAATTTATGTGTCCAGTTGCTTTTACCACTACTCACCTTTAATAGGTATACTCCGCTTGGGTGCCGGGAAATATCTATAACGGTTTCCAAGCGAGGTGCCCTGTCTAAGGAACTTATCTTTTGTCCTACAGAATTGAATAGCTCTATAGTTACATCTGTTGAGATATCTGATCTAAACGTAAATATCCCCCTTGAAGGATTCGGATAGACTATCATCCGATTCCTATCAACATCAGCTATACCTACATGACTACAGTTATAATAGTAGGAGTATTCTTCGCTATCAATCCATGTGTCTGAGAAGCTATTCCATACTTTCACAAACTGCTGCTTGAGATGGTTACGGATATCATAGGTGTAGATGATATGACTATAGTTTCGCCAATTCGAAGTGTTAGCATACCATGCCAGGGTCAGTTGCTCCATTTTGTTACTGTTGCTATCGAAGGAGGAAAGGTCAATGTATCGGTTTAACCATGCTGCTGCAAAGGGATCCCACATTTGCTGCAAATGCATAACCATATTATTTTGATCATCAAACATATGAATGTATTTTCGATCATTTTTCCATTCAGAGGTGAAAGCATCCGAATACTGTAGTAAGAACTCTGTCTGATTATTGTTGGCATCATAGGTGAAGGTGTGTCTATTTCGGTTCTTCCACAAAGCGGCAGAGGAATCCCACATTTGATCTATTCCAAGTACACGATTATTATTTGCGCCGTACGTATTAAGCGTTCTCATGACGTCTCCCCATGTGGAAGTGCGCTCATTCCAATCTTTCCTCAGCGCTTCCATCATGTTATTATTTATATCATAAGTGTAGGTATATTCTATTTGGCTAAATGCCATTTGGCCAAATTCAGTGACATACCAGATTTGGGACAAATGCGCTATCGTTTTATTGTTGGCATCGTAGGTATAGATGTCTTTCGTTTTATCGCTCCATGAAGAAATAGATGTATCCCAAAGCTGGTAGGAATACGCTACCAGGTTATTATTGGCATCATAACTGGAAGTGCCTTTACTTTCGTTTATCCAGTTTAAGGTAATATTATCCCATACCTGCACCCATAATTCTGTTTGATTATTGCTGACATCATAACTATAAGTGATTTTGCTGTAATTGTTCCAGGTGGACTTTGACTCATCCCATCTCTGCCTGAAATTTTCTGTAAGATTATTGTTGGCATCGTAGGTGTAATACTCCCTCCATTGATATTCTCTAATAAGGTTTGTAAAGTAAAGGCTATCTAACCGACAATCACTTTGGCTTTGTGCCCGCGCTATAACATTATTTACCAGAATAGCTACTAATGCAAAGACTACTACTGTAAATCGACGTCTTATCATTATTCAATGATTTAAGATGAATGAGGAGGATTAATATTTACCAGTTGCAAAAGATGCTATCGCACTGCCTCTAATCAGGTAAGATCAACCTCCCATAAATATTTACTTTATTCTACTAAATTACGTATAAAACTGGTTATGTGCTCAAAAGCTAGTAAAAGTCTAATCGGACGGTAATCTAAAAGTCTGAAAAAGTAAATACATTTGATATTTATTCATTAAGACATATTTCAATATACCTATAAATGATACGAACATTTTAAAGGATTTTTGTAGTTTGAGGTAGGCATGTACCAATAAAGAATCAATTTTTCACTTCGATGGTTACAATAAACAAATACTTTCTCCTATTGCTACTGGCAACTTGTTGCATTATAGTATTATCATGTGATCCCGGATACAGAGGAATGACATCTGTGCATAATAATTCTTCCTGGTCCTTAGCGCTTAAATACAAAAGCCAATACAAGGATACCAACATAATAATCCCTGCTCATACTATGATGGAGGTGAACTATTTTGGAGGTCTGGGTGAAGGAAGAGCATACGACTGCTGCCCTTGTGAATTTATTGAAGCCTCTTTGCAACCAATAGACACCAGTAAAACTATAAATAAAAACTTTACAGAAAGAAACAACTGGTTGATGGAAAATAAAAATAAAAGACGGTATAGCAATAAAGATATCCATTGTGTGTTTGAAGTAAAAGATTCAGACATACAATAATTGGCATAAAAAATACTGTTCAATAATGTTGCCGGATCCCTGCGATTTCCTGGGCAAGGTTTCCATGTCCAGATAATTCTTATCTGTTTGTCTGTGCATACCGAGATGCCTTGCCATGGCCCTGATGGAATAACCTTTGCCTTGTAACTGTTTGATTTGTTTGAACCGTTGCCAACGAATCTTATCCGGCTGTCCGTCGGCTTTATGAATTTCTATTGGTGCAGGCTGAATGCTAGCTGGTAAGACAGATCCTTCCTTTTGTTCAAGTTCGGCCATTGAGGTATTAATTTTGGAATATTCCGCTTTTTGCCCTGTCTTCTGGGCTATGGAGATTCTGTTGATGCTGGTTAGCGAAAACAGAGGATCAACGGATTCTTTACTTTAACCATTTTATAGCTCAATCTCTTTTCATTTATAGCTCAAAAGAAGGCCAATTTGAGCTATACTACCCATTATATTGAGCTATAAATTCACCATCTGTTCGTAGAGCTAAGCGGAGCGTTCTCTACGAACAAGTAAATAAATTGAGTCTCTGACTCCGAAGTAACCTTGCTGCTTAGATTTTTTTTGATTGTCGAATTAAAATAGTGTGAGATTTAGATAAAATCTCACACTATTTATTGATATTATATTGCCGTAAAATCTCTTCAAATGAACTTGCTCTTATAAAATGCTGCTTCACTTTGTTTACTTGTATCATTTCCATAAACCCCAATTCCACTAATTGTTTTAAATCTGCTCTTGCCGTATAACTGGAAACGTTAAACCTGTTTTCAAGTTCTTTGGGGGAGAATACCCGATCGGCATCCTCGTATAAAATTTTCAATATTTGAGCCATTCTATCGTTAACACCGGGGATTTTTACAAATTTTGCGGCTTGCATTACTGATCTCTGCTTATGCCCTATGTATTCCTTTAAAGCTGCAAAGGCTTGTTCCATGGTTTTAATATGATAGGTAATGAAATACGACAAATCATTATCGTCTATTTCAGAATAAATATAAGCCTTTTCATATTGGACCTTCGTGTCTTTGATAATTCTTGAAATGGATAAATATTCAGTCAGCCAGTAGCCCTCCTTTAGCATGTACCAGTAAAACAGAGCTCGTGCTGTACGACCATTTCCATCCGTAAAAGGATGAATCCATCCAATCATAAAATGAATAATTATGCCTTTAATTATCGGATGAACGAAATCTTTACCGTCGTTGTTAAA
>CAZFKK010000321.1:3246-3796 GCA_964519735.1 uncultured Taibaiella sp. | reverse complement strand
CCGGGTTCGGATTGGAGGGTAAACTTACCATTCAATTTGGCGATGCTGTCCCGGATACTGGCCAGCCCCATACCGGGAAGCTCGGATTCTTGTTCCGAATGCACCCCCTGGCCATTGTCCTCTATGGTGATGGACAGGGTCTGGTTAAATTGGGTCAGTTGTACCAGCAGCTCAGTGGCTTTGGCATGTTTCACTACATTTTGTATCAATTCCTGCACCATGCGGTACACCAATAGATCGGTATTATTGCCTAATGGTCCGATATATCCCAGGTATTCATAATTGATCTTGATTCCGGTGGCTCTTTGAATGTCAATGCAATAGACGCGTATCGCTTCCGCAAGGCCCAGGCGCAGCAAGAGTTCCGGCATCAGGTGATGCGCCGTATTGCGTACGTCGGTGAGGGTATGATCCAAAAGCTGTAAGGCTCCGCTATATTCCTGCTCCTGGCCGGACAGGTTGCCGTTCATATTATTGCGGATATTGGCGAACCACATTTTCAGGGTGGAAAGATTGCCGCCTATATTATCATGTAGTTCCTGGGCCAGGC
>CAZFKK010000321.1:720-3236 GCA_964519735.1 uncultured Taibaiella sp. | reverse complement strand
TCTCCTTCCAGTGAGGCCCGCCAGGAGGCTAATTCCCGCTCCTGTTGTTCTCGCTGTTGGTGTATGCGGTGCCGGTAGCGGAAGTGTAGCCAGACTGCTAATGCCGTCAGGAAACTGACGACCACAATGGCTATGGTCACGATCTGGTTCTTGTCCATCTGGGCCTGCTGTTGCGTAATCTTTAATTGTTTACTGATAAGATCTCTATCCTTTTGCGCGATTTCGTATTGGGACCTGAGGTGATGCACTTTGTTGCGGGTACCGTCATCGTACTGTTTTTTAAGCCATTTTATGCTTTCGTTGTAATGCTCGCTGGCTTCTTTATACCTGCCCTGGATTTGATAAATATTGGCTACTACGAAATAAGTTGTGCCATAAAACTGGATTCGATTCGTTTGACGAACTATTTCCAATGCCCTGACCCCCATTTCTTCTCCTTTCCTGTAATCGCCCAGGAGGCAATAGCTGGTACTTAAATTGATTAATAGAGCCACCTGGTCTGAAGTTCGACCTCCTTTCAGTTGTAAAGCTTTTTCAAAGTAGCTGATCGCCTCTCTATAGTGCTGTGTACTTTTGTGAAAAAGCCCGATAGCATTGAAAAATTTCCTGCTTAACACGACGTCATTGTGTGCTTCAGTGATGCGTAGTCCTTTAAACAGCAAATCAAGCCCCCCTTTTGGTGCACTATCCATGGTGTCGGTCTTTGGCAAATAAACGGTGCCCAGGTTAAGGTAGCCATTGCTGATCAATGTGTAGTCATCAGTTTGCAGGCTGATTTGTAAAGATTTTTTCAAGTAATAAGCGGCCTGTTTGAAATCTTTTAAATCCAAAAAAATGGCCCCTAAATTATTATAGGATGTCGCTTCTTCTATTTTCAGGTTCCTGCTTTGGGCAATGGTAATGTTTCTTAAGTGATAAAGGATGGCGGAGTCATTTTCCCCGTTATCATAACATGCCATAGCGAAGTTGTTATAAATCCTGTGAAGGGTTTGCCCCTGGATGCTATACGTTCGGGCTAATTTCATCCCTTTATGTAAATAAGATTTGGCCATAACGCGGTCATCCTTATTTAAATAACATACACCCAGGGCTGCAAGAATGTTGATCGTTTCCTCAACCAGCAGATACTGTTCCGTAGTAGGTAATAGCAACTTTAAAGCAGCAATAGCACTATCCGTATCCTTGATCTTTGATGCAGCTTCTATATGGATCTTTATCAGGCTGGTATCATTTCGTTGCGGGATGGTGGGCAGCTCATATTGCCCCATACTCTTGTTAAACAGTGTAGGGCCAAGCAATGAAATGATCAATAAGGCTTTCCTGATACAGAAAGCAGAGCGTGTTTGGCAGGTAACAGCAGGGGGTTGCCTAGGCTTCATGGTACATTTTTAAGCAAAACGTTAACCTAAAGCATTAAAGTTAGAAATTTGATGAGACAAATCAAACCCACTAGTACCGAATTAGGTGTTTTTCCCAGAAATAGGTAGGGAAACACCCAAATGCCTTTCTGGTCAAAAGGATAATTTTGATTTTTAATGAGTAGAAATACTGATTGTTTCAACACATTATTCCTGAACGATTTTTTTTTTTCACTAAAAATGAATATGATGATTAAAATGAACCTTTTATGCGCTCTGGCCCTTTTAGGCATTATGCCTTCTTCCCTTTGGGCTCAAAAACAGTACAATGAACAGGAAAATTTCCTCAAAGCCAATTGCGTTTGGGCTTTTGGTAATAAAGCCGGGTTGGATTTTAGCAGTGGGACGGCGGTACCCATACAAACAGGGGCCAATTCTAGCGAAGGCACCGCTTCCGCTTGTGATCCGCAGACCGGGTCTTTACTGTTTTACGTAGCCCAGGGTGGCGCTCTGGCGTATAATCGTAACCACCAGAAAATGCTCAATGGGGATTCTTTAGGTGGGGCAAACTCTACGGAACAAACCTGTATCGTTCCGGTTATTGATTCTCCCGGGTTATATTATGTATTTACATTACCGGAATATAAAGGTGTCCCTTTGTTTGTAGGTTTAAAGTATTCCATCATAGACATGTCGTTGGACAATGGCTTGGGGGGCGTAAGACCCGGTCAGAAAGGAATTTTATTGGATTCCACAAGGCTATCGGAAGGAGTGATTGCTATCCCGGGTAACAATTGTGATATCTGGTTACTCGCCCATAAGTTTGAAAAACCGGAATTTAGGGCATATCACATTACCAGAGACGGTATTGACACCAATTATGTGGTTTCTAGTCTTGTTGGTCCTGATACCACCTTAAGGTATGGTCTGGGAACACTGGCTGTATCTCCCAATAGGGAAAGGATTTGTATTAAGGCCTCTTTGGGGGGGGTAGGTGCACCCTGCCAGTTTTCACTCTATAAGTTCAACCCCGGTACCGGAAAAGTGTATGATCCTATTATGTTGAAGCGTCCTAAGAATTCATCATTTAATATTATCGGGCTTCCCAATTCCTTTGCATTTTCTCCCGACAATTCTAAATTATACCTGACCAATTTA